>NZ_QHHV01000296.1:0-5576 GCF_003947245.1 Actinoplanes sp. ATCC 53533
CCCAGAGCCTTCCACGTCCAGGATGACGATGGAGAAGTGTTGCGGTACGCCCATGAGTGACGCTCCTCAGCAATAGACACTTCGGTGTGTCTATCTCCGGCACCGGTCGGCGTCTGTGCACAAATACGCGTTCAGAGGCGCGGTCTCAGAGCGTTGAGGTCGAGGACGACGATCCGCTGCCGAGCGGTGGTGACCACCCTGCGGTCTCGCAGCTGTCGCAGTGCCTTTGCGACGGCTTCCCGAGAAGCGCCGGTCGCACCGGCGACTTCCTCCTGCGACAGGCGCAGACCTATGACCACTGCACCGCCGGGCGCGGCCTCGCCATGGGTGCGGGCCAGCTCGGCAAGCAGCAGCGACACCCGCTCGAGGACGTCGAAACCGGCGAATTCGAGACGTCGCCGGTCCGACTCGCGGAGCCTTCCGATCACGGCGGAAAGCACTGCGAACAACGCGTCCGGGTTCTGACGCAAACGCTGACGGAACACCGACGCGGCGATCAGACGAGCCTCGACGTCATCCAAGGCGCGCACAGTCGCCGACCGAGGGCTGCCGTAGAGCGCGGCAAGCTCACCGACGATCTCCCCAGCGCCACGAAGGCCTAACAACGCCTCGCGGCCTGTGGTGGTGGAGGCGGTGATCTTGACGATCCCACTGAGGATGATCGCGATATGGGTTGATTCGTCACCTTCTCCGAAAATCTTCTCTTTGCGCCGGTAGGCGACGGCCCTCCCGTCCGGCAGCAGGGCCGCCATTCGCTGCCGCAGGTCAGCGGGGAGCAGCGACTGAGTAAGACCCACCTTCAAGCAGAACACTCCCCACAGACAGTCTCGTTTACTTTGAGTGACTGTATAGAAACTATGAGTGTTCAGCAATCGACATGCGTTGAAGTGTTAGACCTCTTCGGGGTCGCGCCCCAGGGCGGCGCGGCCGCCGTCGACCGGCAGCACCGCCCCGTTGATGAAGCTCGCCGCGTCCGACAACAGGAAGGCCACGGCGTCGGCGACCTCGGTGGCGCGGCCGATCCGGCCCACCGGATGCAGCAGCCGGATCTCCCGCGCGAAATGCTCGGCGCCGGCCGGTCCAACCCGGCCAGGTGCTCCGCGGAGCGCTCGGTGGCGATGGAGCCCAGCGCGACCGCGTTCACCCGGATGCCGCGCGGTCCGTAGTCGACGGCCAGGGCGCGGGTCAGGCCCTCGATCGCCGCCTTCGCGGTGGCGTAGGCGACCGCGCCCCGCACCGGGCGTTGCGCCTGGTGGGACGAGACGTTGACGATAGCGCCCGCGCCACGGGGCAGAAATGCCGTACCACCGCGGCGCTGCCCACCACCACCAGGTCGAGGTTGCGGGCGATCAGGGCGAGCATCTCGCCCGGCGGGACCTCGTGCAGCCAGGCGTCGCGGAACACCGCCGCGTTGTTGACCCAGCCGGACAGCGGTCCCGCCGCCTGCGCGACGGTCGCGGCCTGCTCGGCCACCGCGGGATCGGCGGCATCGCCGATCACCGGCAGGATCCGGCCCTCGGCTGGGTGGGCGGCGACCCAGTCCAGCGCCGCCGCGTCGAATTCGAGCACGGATACGGTTTCGTCTTCGCCGGCCAGCCGCTCGACCACGGCTCGGCCAACGCCGCGCCCGCCGCCGGTCACCACGTAGGAAACCATCGCCTCAGCCTGCCAGCCGTTCGGCCGCGGCGCCGCGCACCTCGGGGGTCCTCGATCGGGTCGTCGCGCAGGTAGGCCAGCCGCTCGCGGACCTCCGCGGAGAGCGCGACGTGCTCGACGGCCAGCCGGCGGACGCCTTCCTCGCAGTCCCACAGGCCTTCGACGAGCAGGCTCTCCGCGGCCGGCGGGTCGGCGATCCGGCACGCCCGCAGATAGCTCGCGCGTTCGTAACTGTGCGGGGTCAGCCAGATCCGGCGCAGGATGGCCGGGAGCACCGCGGTGGCCGGGCCGCCGATCCGCGCGAGCGCCGTGACCAGGTCGTCGTAGCCGCAGAGATGGTCCGGCGTGCCATCGAGGCAGGCGATCTCGGCCAGCAGCACCGGCACGTCGGACGCGTCGCCGAACGCGGCGAGGATGGGGATGGCCGCTCCGCGCGGCGGCCCGTCGACGGCGGCCCAGCGCTGGGCCGCCGGCACCGCGGCCCGGCCGAGCGGCACGAGCGCCCGGGCGATCGCACCGCCCAGGCCGGTGGTGTCCATTGTGCCGACGATCTCCAGCAGCTCCGGCTCGGCGGGACGCCGGGCCAGCTCCCGCAGCGCCGGCCGGTGCAGCCGGCGGCGAGCGGGATCGCGCAGCGTGGCCAGCAGCGCGGCGCTCGACGGCGAGTGGCCCGGCGGCGGCGTGGCTCTCCGCTGCAGCGGAATGCCGGGGTCGCGCCGCGCCCAGTGCGTCCAGGGCTCCCCGAAGACCAGGTCATCGCGGAGCCGGTGACGTACCTGGGGCAGCAGGTCGTCCCACCACGCGACCGGCCATTGCCCGGCCACTTCCTCGAGGGCCTCCTGCCAACCGGGTCCGCGCACGATGTAGTCGCGGACGCCGTCGACCGCCTCCTCGATGCCGGCCTTGCCGAGACAACCGAGCACACCGAGGCTGACCGTGAACTCGGTGTCGCCCAGCTCGGGCTCCGCGGCGTGCAGACGCGCGACGATCGGCCCGACCGGCATGCCCAGGTCGCGGACCAGCCGGGCCAGGTAGACGTCCCGCGCGTCGACCTGCCAGTCCCACGCGTAGTGGTGCCGCAGGCAGTCCTCCACGAGCTCCGGATCACGGACGGCCCGGGCGCCGCGGCCTAGTCCCCGCTGCAATTGCCCGGCGATAGTGTCTGGGGAGGCGTAGGTCATCGTCGGGAAGCCGCTGGCTTTCAGACAATCGCGCTGTAGGCGTTCAGGGCCGGCTGGCCGCCCAGGTGGGCGTACAGGACCGTCGCGTCCTTGCCGATCTCGCCCCGGGTGACCAGGTCGATCAGCCCGGCCATCGACTTGCCCTCGTATACCGGGTCCGTGATCATTCCCTCGGTCCGGGCCGCCAGTCGCATCGCGTCCAGGGTGCTCTCGTCCGGGATGCCGTAGATGCCCGCGTGGTAGCGGTCGTCCAGCAGGATCTCGTCGTCGCGCAGGTCGCGGCCGACGCCGATCAGCTCCGCCGTGTTGCGGGCGATCCGGGCCACCTGGTCGTGAGTCTCCGCCGGCTTGGCGGAACCGTCGATGCCCAGCACCCGCCGCGGCCGGTCGTCGCCGAGCGCCGCGAAGCCCGCGATCATCCCGGCCTGGGTGCTGCCGGTCACCGAGCAGACCACGACCGTGTCGAAGAAGACCCCGAGCTGCGCCTCCTGGTCGGCGACCTCGCGCGCCCAGTTGGCGAAACCGAGACCGCCGAGCCGGTGATCGGAGGCGCCGGCCGGGATCGCGTACGGCTTCCCGCCGCGCGCCTCCACCTCCGTGATGGCCTGGTCCCAGCTCTCCTTGAAGCCGATCCCGAACCCCGCCTTGATGAGCCGCACGTCGGCGCCCGCGAGCCGGCTGAGCAGGATGTTGCCGACCTTGTCGTAGACGCTGTCCGGCCAGTCGACCCAGCTCTCCTGGATCAGGACACACTTGAGCCCCGCGTACGCGGCCACGGCGGCGACCTGCCGGGTGTGGTTGGACTGCACGCCGCCGATCGACACCAGCGTGTCGCAGCCCTGGGCCAGCGCGTCCGCGACGAGGTATTCCAGCTTGCGGGTCTTGTTGCCGCCGTACGCGATGCCGGAGTTGCAGTCCTCGCGCTTGGCCCAGACGGCGGCGCCGCCGAGGTGCCGGGTGAGCCGGTCCAGGCGGTGCACGGGCGAGGGCCCGAACAACAGCGGGTACCGGTCGAAGTCGTCCAGCGGCATGGCAGCTCCTCAGTCGGGTTCTGCCGACCATGCTGCCAGGTCGGGCCGGGTGAAACCGGCGAGAATCCCGGTGTGGTGCTTCGGCGGCGGCGCCGCATATTCGGTACGCGGCGACGTCCGCAGCCCCAGCGTGACCAGCGACTGCACGAACACCGTCGCCGCCGCCACCCCGTCCACGACCGGCACGCCCAGCCGGGCGGACACCCGGGTGCAGAGGTCTGCCATGCCCGCGCAGCCCAGCACGAGGACGTCCGAGTCGTCGCGTTCCAGGGCGGCCCGGCCGACGGCGACGACCCGGTCGAGGACGTCCGGATCGTGGTCCAGCTCCAGGACCGGGATGGCGCACCCGTACACGCCGCGGCAGGCCGGTCCCGCGACGTACCGGGCGGCCAGCTCACGGGCCCGGCCACGGGTCCGGTCCAGGGTGGTCACGACGCTGAAGCCGCGGCCGAGCAGCGCGGCCGCGTGCATCGCGGCCTCCGCGATGCCGACCACCGGGCCGACCGCCAGCTCCCGCGCCGCGTCCAGGCCGGGATCGCCGAAGCAGGCGATGACGTACCCGTCGACGCCCGCCCGTTCCCCCGCGGCGACCTCGGTCAGGATGCCCGGCACGCTGAGCGCCTCCTCGTAGTGGCTCTCGATCGACGCCGGGCCCATCGCGGGGTTGACCGCGTCGAGGCGGGTGCCCGGGCCCACCACGGCCCGGGCACTCAGCTCGATCTTCTCGGTCATCGCCGCGGTGGTGTTGGGGTTGATGACCCGGATGTGCATGGCTATGCGGCCTCTTCGAGCACCCGGCTGCGCGTCAGCACCCGCATCCGCCGCGCCAGCGCCAGGTAGACCACGAAGCCCAGGGCCATGCCGATGAACCAGCTGTACTGCGCCGTCGTGTGCATGCCCGGCCCGTCGGTCCAGAGCACCGGCACCATCGCGACGACCGCACCGACCGCCGTGGCGATGAGGGCCGGCGGGTTGTAGCCCTTGCGATAGAAGTACCGGCCCTCGGGCGCCATGGTGAACAGGTCGTCGACCACGACCCGCTGCCTACGGACGAGGTAGAAGTCGGCGATCAGCACCCCGAACAGCGGGCCGATGAAGGCGCCCAGGGTCTCCAGCGTGTAGTGGATGACCTCGGGATTGTTGTAGAGATTCCACGGCGTGATCAGCACCGAACCGACGGCGGCGATCATGCCGCCGGCGCGCCAGCTGATCCGCTGCGGGCTGACGTTGGAGAAGTCGAACGCCGGCGAGATGAAGTTCGCGACGATGTTGATGCCGATGGTGGCGATCGTGAAGGTCAGCGCGCCGAGCACGATGGCGAAGGTGCTGTCGATGCGGGCCACCGTGGTCACCGGGTCGGTGATGAGCTCGCCGAAGACCGGGATGGTCAGCGACGAGGTGACCACGACCAGGATCGAGAACGCCAGGAAGTTCACCGGCAGGCCGAGCAGGTTGCCGCGCTTGACCGCCCGGAACGACCTGCCGTACCGGGAGAAGTCCCCGAAGTTCAGCATCGGCCCGGAGAAGTACGAGACCACCAGGGCGATCGCGCCGAGCATGACCGGAACGGCGCTCAAGCCGGTGTAGCTGACCTCGCCCAGGTTCAGGTTGATGGCGCCCCAGCCGGCCTGGTAGATGAGGTAGCCGGTCAGCACGATCATGACGACGTAGACGGCCGGGCCGCAGAAGTCGATGAACTTGCGGATGG
>NZ_QHHV01000297.1:0-11054 GCF_003947245.1 Actinoplanes sp. ATCC 53533
GAGCAGCGGGTTGGTCGTGTTCGGATACGTGCCGCGAATCTTCTTCTTCGCCTTGCGCGGGTCCGAGGAGATCTTGTTCTGCGGTTTCGCGGGGTCATCCAGCTTGAACTTGCGGTTCGCGGCCAGGGCCCGGACCTTGCCGGTGCCCGGCTGAATCGCGGCGAGCAGCAGGGCGTTCTTGTTGTTCTGCGAGATCTCTTTGCCGATGTTGTCGCGGGCGGCCTGCTGGGCCTTGACGTCCATCGACGTCTGGACCCGGTAGCCGCCGCTCTTGAGCCGCCGCTCCCGGTCGTACGTGCTCGTGCCGAACTCCGGGCGGCTCAGCCACCAGCGGTAGAAGTAGTCGCAGAAGAAGCCCCAGTGGTTCTTCGCCACCGACACACAGCCGTTGCCCGGGCGCTTGACCGTCCTGCTGATCTTCGTCGCAATCGCCTTCTTCGCCTCCACCTCCGTGACGAAGCCGAGCTCCAGCATGTCGTTGACGACGTATTCGCGGCGGATGAGGAGCTGCGGGTAGCCGGTGGCGGTGGTCGGGTTGAACGCGCTTGGTGCCTTGACCATGCTGGCCAGCTGGGCGGACTCGGCGACCGTGAGGTCCTTGGGCTTCTTGTTGAAGTAGACCTGGCTGGCGGCGTAGATGCCGTACGCGCCGTTGCCATAGGGCGCCTTGTTCAGGTAGCCCTCGAGGATCTTCTGCTTGGAGAGATCCTTCTCGATCTGCAGCGCGTACTTCATTTCGTTGATCTTGCGCTTCGGGGAGTCCTTGGTGGCGTCGACGACCTCCTGCGGCTTGGTCGCCGAGTAGGCCAGGGACATCCGGACGAACTGCATCGTCAGCGTGGAGGCGCCCTGCTGGGACTTGCCGCTCTTGTTGCTGACGATCGCCCGGGCGACACCCTTGAGGTCGACGCCGTTGTGCTTGTAGAACTCGTGGTCCTCGGCCGCGATGATCGCGTTCTGCATGTTGATCGAGATGTCCTTGAGCGGCACCTCGCTGCGGAACTCGTCGTAGAACGCCGAGATCAGGGTCTTGTTGTCCGCCGCGAAGACCCGGCTGATCTGCGGGGCGCTCGCCTGCTTGAGCTCGCTCGGGAGGCTGGCGAACGTCTCGCCGCCGGCCTTGGCCGCGAGCCCGGACATCGCCACGGCGGGGAAGGCGGCCGCGGCCACGACTACGCCCGCGAGCAGGCCACAGATCAGCAGCGAGGTCGCGTTGGCGAAGATGTTGTGATCGCGTCTGCGCATCCAGGAGGTCACCTGAGCAGGGTACGCGAAAGATACACGTGACCGCCGGTATAGAAGGTCACGGTTCGCCCAGAATGATCCTCCCTCTTCCCTCGGCTGAGCGTGGCGTATTCCAGGAATTTCTTCGAACTTCTGGATGTCCGGTCAGCCCGAGATGCCCGGAACTACCGAGGTATACGTTTTTGAGGGACAACGTTGCGTAATCGCCCGACTACAGAGCATGATGATCCGGCGAGCTATCGCACGACGTCTGTGTGACTTGAGGGGACATGAGTCTGCGGACGTCAGGGGAAGCAAGGGGGGACGTGAACAGATGGGAATGATCAGCGACTGGCCCAGCATGGCGGCGTGTCAGAGTGGCGACCCTGACGCGCTGTTCGTGCAGGGCGCCGAGCAGAACGTGGCGAAGAGGATCTGCCGCAGCTGCCCGGTCCGCTACGAGTGCCTGGCCGACGCTCTGGACAACCGGATCGAGTTCGGCGTCTGGGGAGGCATGACCGAGCGGGAACGGCGCGCACTGCTGCGCCGGCACCCGCACGTGGCGAGCTGGCGGAAGATGTTCGAAGCCGCGCTGCGGGAGAAGGGCGCCGACAAGGTGCTCGTCTCCACCCGCTGATTCTTTTCAGTGCTGGCTCTGTCTCAGGAAAGTGCTGCACCGATTGTCCGCAGCCCGTCGACGTCGTGCACGTCGGCGGGCTGCGCTGTCACCGCGACCGAGGGGACGTCCGGGAACGCGTCGGTGAACGTGGCCGCCACCCGAACCTCCCGGTCGATCAGCCGCAGCAGGGCCGCGTGGACGCGCAGCGCGTCGGCGGTGGCCTGCTGATCCCCGGCCGCGTCCAGCGCGGCCGCCGCGGCCTCGGCTTCCGCCGCCGGCACCGTCTCCAGCGCGGCCTCGTGGGTGCGGTTGAGCACCAGGCCGGCGAGCGGCATCCGCTCCGCGACCAGCCGCTCCGCGAAATACGCGGCCTCCCGGACCGCGTCCCGCTCCGGGGCCGCGACCAGCAGGAACGCGGTCTGCGGGTCCTGCAGGATCCGGTACGTCTCGTCGGCGCGCTGGCGGAAGCCGCCGAACATCGAGTCCAGCGCCGCCACGAAGCCCGACAGGTCGGTCAGCAACTGCGCGCCGAGGATCTTCTGCACCGCCCGTGAGAACAGCCCGAACGAGGCCGTGACCAGGCTGAACATGCTGCGACCGCCGCGGGCCGGCGCCATCAGCATGCGCAGCATCCGGCCGTCGAGGAACCGCGACAGCCGGGCCGGGGCGTCCAGGAAGTCCAGAGCCGAGCGCGACGGCGGGGTGTCCACCACGATCAGGTCCCACTCGTCGCCCGCCCGCAACTGGCCCAGCTTCTCCATCGCCATGTATTCCTGCGTGCCGGAGAACGTCGAGCTCATGGCCTGGTAGAACGGGTTCGCGAAGATCTCCGCGGCGCGCTGCGGCGAGGTGTGCGCCTGCACCACCTCGTCGAACGTGCGCTTCATGTCGAGCATCATGGCGTGCAGCTCGCCGCCGGTGGCCTCGGTGTCGATGCCCTTGACCTGCCGCGGCGTGTTGTCGAGCTCGGTCAGGCCCATCGACTGGGCCAGCCGGCGGGCCGGGTCGATGGTCAGCACCACCGTGCGCCGGCCGTGCTGCTCCGCCGCCCGCAGGCCGAGCGCCGCCGCCGTGGTGGTCTTGCCCACGCCGCCGGCGCCGCAGCAGACCACGATTCTCGTGGCCCGATCGGCCAGCAGAGCGTCGACGTCCAGGCGGGGGGCGGTCTGATCAGCGGCCACGATCCGAGGGTACTGACTCGGCGCCCTTGACGCGGTGTGGAGCACTGCGGTGTGTGGCGGGTCAGACAGTCTTCAGTCAAGTCAAGGGCGGCGGCGGGGCGGTCGGACGGGACTCATCAGCCTCAGACACTCATCAGCAGCGCGGCCATCTCGTGCAGGCCATCGCGATCCACCCCGTCCGCCAGCAGCGGCAGCTCCACCATCGGGCGGCCCAGCTCGGCCAGCTCCGTGCGCAGCGACTCCTCCAGCTCCCGGCGGGTCAGGTGCGCCCTGGCCTCGGCATGCAGGCCGTTCACGGTCGCCGGGTCGGTCGGCAGGCCGGCGGCGGCCAGGCCGCGCTTGAGCTCGGACTTGGTGACCTTGCCGGTGGTCAGCAGCGGCGGCCGGGCGCCGTTCACGATGATCCGGCCGACCGGGATGCCCAGCGCGGTCAGCTCGGCGATCGCGTCCAGGCTCTCCTGGACCGGCATCTCCTCCAGCAGCGTGACCACGTGCACCGAGGTCATCGGCGAGCGCAGCAGCGAGGCCACCCCGTCGCTCTGGGTCTTGATCGGGCCCATCTTGGCCAGCTTGGCGGTCTCCGCGGTGACGTTGAGGAAGCGCCCGATCCGGCCGGTCGGCGGCGCGTCCAGCACGACCGCGTCGTAGACCCGCCGGCCGTCCGACGAGCGGGTCGTGGCCTCCTTCACCTTGCCGGTGAGCAGGACGTCGCGCAGGCCCGGCGCGATGGTGGTGGCGAAGTCGATCGCGCCGATCTTGCGCAGCGCCCGGCCGGCCGCGCCCAGCCGGTAGAACATGTCGAGGTATTCGAGCAAGGCCTCCTCGGGATCCACCGCCAGCGCCCGGACCTCGCCGTCCCCCCGGACCGGGGTCGCGATGCGGCGTTCCGCGTACGGCAGCGGATCTGTGCCGAACAGCTGGGCGATGCCCTGGCGCCCCTCGACCTCGACCAGCAGGGTGCGATGCCCGCCCGCCGCCAGCCCGAGCGCGAGCGCCGCCGCCACGGTGGTCTTGCCGGTGCCGCCCTTGCCGGTCACGACGTGCAGGCGCGCCGGCCAATCGTTGCTTGCCACAGGATCGAGGGTACGGCGTGGACTCCTCAACCGAACTCGCCTGGGTTTTCCGCCGCGGGTGGGCTCAGCCGCTTACGTCACACACGAGCCAGCCGGTCTTGCGCACCACCGTGAAGGTCAACTGCTGGTAGGCCGTCTTCTCGTCGTCGGTGATCATGGTGAGCTGCACGCCGACCGTGGCCCGCTCGCCGGTCTGGTTGGAGACGGCCGGGTCGTTCCAGCGGAAGGAGGGCGCGTCGTACTCGTTCGCGTAGCCCTTGATCTGGTCGATCCGGCTCGTCAGCTTCTGCGCGTCGCGGGCCTCGCGGCAGACGGTGTCCCCGGCGGTGGCCGCGTCCTGCACGGTGTAGACGGCGGTCATGAAGCGGTTGACCGCCGTGGCCGGGTCGGGCGCGCCCTTGCCGCTCTCGGCGTCGCGGAGCAGCAGATAGGCCGAGACCGTGCCGCCGCCGAAGATCAACAGCGTGAGGATAAGGGCGGTCACGACCCAGAACGGGCGCTTGTGCCTGGGCGGCCGATCGAGCACCACGGTCTCGGTGGCGTGCGGATCGAACGGCACCTCCCACGAGTGCGGCAGCATGCTCAGCGGGATCGCCTCGGTCGGCTCGTCGTGCTGCACACCCGGCTGCACCTCGGCGGGTGGCGAGTGCTCCAGGGCGAGGTGCTCCGGCGGCTCGGTGCGCCACTCGCCGGGCTTCTCGTGCCGGGCGTGGAAGGGCCCGGCCGGCGGCGGCTGATGCCACACCGGCTCGCCGACCAGCACCTCGGTCTCGGCAGCCGGCGGCTCGCCGCCCGGCATCCCGACAACCGTGGTATCGCCATCCGACTGGAACGAAGTGCCCGGCTGGGTGCCGGCGGCAGCCTGGGCCGCGGGGTCCGGGTGGCCGGGCTCGCCCGGATAGGAGCCGACCGGCGGCCACTCGAGCTGACCGGTGGGCGGCGGGGCGTCGATGAAGTCGAAATCCGGCTCCTCGGCGGCGGCGATCGAGGAGGTGCGCGCCGCGATCGACGAGGTGCGCGCCGTTTCGCCATGGGACGGTTGCGTCATCGTGCCTCCTCGGCCGGCGGAGTCGGGGCCGCACCGCCCCGGTGCTCAGCGTAACGAAATCCGGACAGCCGCGAGGCTGCTCCGGCCGCCTGGCTAGGCTGTCGCCGAAGTCGCCGGGCACCAGCCCGCGCCGAGTGACAGGGAGCTGGACGAGCAATGCAGAAGTGGGAGTACGTGACCGTGCCGCTGCTGGTCCACGCGACCAAGCAGATCCTCGACAACTGGGGCGAGGACGGCTGGGAGCTGGTGCAGGTCGTGCCCGGCCCGAATTCCGAGCAGCTCGTGGCGTACATGAAGCGGGCCAAGTCGTGACCACGCCGGTGACCGGCGAGGGCGGCGTGGACGCGTACGCCCGGCTGGCGGAGCTGGGCCTGACGCTGCCGACGGTCGTGCCGCCGCTGGCGTCGTACGTGCCGGCCGTGCAGTCCGGCAACTATGTCTACGTCTCCGGTCAGGTGCCGATGGTCGACGGCAAGCTGCCGTACGTCGGCAAGGTCGGCGGGAACGTGACCGTTGAGCAGGGCACCGAGATGGCCCGGATCTGCGCGCTGAACGCGCTCGCCGCGATCGACGCGCTGGTCGGGCTGGGCCGGCTCGTGAAGATCGTCAAGCTGACCGGCTTTGTGGCCTCGGCGGAGGGCTTCACCGGCCAGCCCGCGGTGATCAACGGCGCCTCGAATCTCTTCGGCGACGTGCTGGGTGAGCTGGGCCGGCACGCCCGCAGCGCCGTCGGCGTCGCCGAGCTGCCGCTGGGCGCCCCCGTCGAGGTCGAGGTCATCGCCGAGATCGCCTGATCCGCGTAGTGCATGTTGATTTCCCGCGGTGTCGTGACCGCCGGTGACCGGATCGCACATCCGGTCCCCGGCCGGTCAGCGCAGCGCGACGTACGATTCGGGGCATGGGGGCCGCCGAGGTCGAGAAGCTGCCGGGCTGGGTCACGCTGTTGCGTGCGCCCAACGCTGGACCGATGACCCTGGACGGCACGAACACCTGGGTGTTGCGTGCCCCGGGCGAGGAGCATGCGGTCGTCATCGACCCCGGTCCGCTGGACGAGGATCATCTCGCCCGGATCGCCGAACACGGACCGTACCTGTTCATTCTGGTCACTCACGGTCATCATGACCATGTGCAGGGCGCCGCGCGTCTCTCCGAGATCCTGGGTGGGACGCAGGTGCTGGCGGCGGACCCGCAGCACGGCGTGCTCGCCGGCCCGCTGGAGCGGGACGCGCGGCTCGACGGCGGCGGCCTGGAGATCCACGTGCTGGACACGCCGGGGCACACCGGTGACTCGATCTGCTTCCTGGTGGAGTGCGGCGGCGAGCGGGTCATCTTCACCGGCGACACCATGCTGGGCCGGGGCACGACCGTGGTGGCCTGGCCGGACGGCGACCTGGGTGCTTATCTGACGAGTCTCGGGCGGCTGACGGCGTACGAGCGGGTCCCGATGCTGCCGGGGCACGGCCCGGCGCTGACCGACTGCGCCGAGGTCGCCCGGGCCTATCTCGCCCACCGCCGGGAGCGGCTCACGCAGGTCCGGGCCGCGGTCGCGGCCGGGGCGGAGTCGGCCTCGGCCGTCGTCGACGCCGTCTACCCGGACATCGCACCAGAAGTCCGTTTCGCCGCGGTTTGGTCGGCGCGCGCGCAACTCGAATACCTGAGGCGGGAATCACAGGCCGCCCCGGAACAGTTGGACCCGCTGTGACCTGTCCTGTGTGTGGAACCGTCGCCGTTCCCGGTGCCCGTTTCTGCCACAACTGTGGTGCCGCCCTGCCCGCCGCGGCCACGCTGCCCGCGGCGGAGCGGCGGATCGTCACCGTGCTCTTCGGCGACCTCTCCGACTTCACCTCCTGGTCGGAGGATCTCGACCCGGAACGGGTCGGCGCGGTCACCGACCGGGTGCTCGCCGCCCTGGCCGGCGCGGTCAAGACCTTCGGCGGGCACGTCGACAAGCTCACCGGCGACGGCATCATGGCCGTCTTCGGTGCGCCCGTGGCGCACGAGGACGACGCGGAGCGTGCGGTGCGGGCCGCCCTGAGCATGCAGCGGGCCGTCCGCCGGGTGCTGGACGACGAGCGGGGCGGCGGGGCACCGCTGGGCCTGCGCGTCGGGCTCAACACCGGCGAGGTGGTCGCGGGCATCCAGGCCTCGATCGAATACACGGTCATCGGCGACACCGTGAACACTGCCGCCCGGCTGGCCGACGCCGCCGCGGTCGGCGCGGTCTACGCGGGCTCGCGGACCTCGGCCGGCACCCGGCACGTCGCCTCGTGGCGGCAGCTGCGGGCGCTGCGGCTGAAGGGCAAACGCGAGCTGGTCCCGGCGTACGAGCTGCTCGGCCTGCACGACGCGCCGGGCACCCGGTCGGGCCTCGGCGACGAGGCCCCGTTCGTGGGCCGGGAGACCGAGCTGGGCCGGGTCGCCGGCCGGCTCGCCGAGGTCATCGACTCGGGCACACCCCGGGTCATGGTGATGACCGCCGAGGCCGGCATCGGCAAGACCCGCTTCGCGGGCGAGGTCAAGCGGCTGGCGGCCGGCTACGACGTCGGCGCGGGCCGGTTCGCCACCCAGACCGGCGCTCGGGTGCTGCGGGCCCGGTGCCGCGCGTTCGGCGAGCGCCGCCGCTTCGCGCCCCTGGCCGACCTGGTGCGCAAGTCCGTGGGCCTGCCCAAGGACGTGTCCGCCACGATGAACCGGACGGTGGTCGAGGAGCGGCTGCGCAAGCTCGTCGCCCGGCTCACCCGCGACGGCGGGGCGCCGGAGCTCGACCTCGACCGCCTGCTCGCGCTGCTGGGCTACGGCGAGGCCCCGGCCAACCCGGTGGGCCCGGCCGCGGTCGCGGAATATCAGCCCACCGGCGGCACCCAGGCGGAGACCGAGACGATCCCGAGCGCGGTCGCCGGGCTGCTCAGCGCCCTGGCCCGGGAGACCCCGCTGGTCGTCATCGTCGACGACCTGCACGACGCGACCGCCGAGACGATCAACGCGCTCGGCGCCGTGCTCTCCCGCCTGGAGGGGCCGGTGGTCCTCATGCTGCTCGGCCGCCCCGAGCTGGTCCGGACCGCGGGCGCGCTGACCCGGCTGGCCGACGCCGAGATCCACTCCTTGCCGCCGCTGCGCGGTGCGGACGCGTCCCGGCTGCTGACCTCTTATCTCAACGGGGGCAAGCTGCCGCAGGCCGACGCGGACCGGCTGCTCGCGACCGCCCAGGGCAACCCGTTCTACCTGGCCGAGCTGGTCACGCTGCTGATGGAGCGCGGCGCGCTGATGCCCGCCGTCGGCGCGAACGCGGCCGGCAAGTGGCAGCTCGCCGCCGGTTCGCTGGGCAGCCAGCTGCTCTCCCGCGACCTCGCGGCGGTGCTGGCCGCCCGCATCGACGCGCTGCCCACCGAGCCGCGCTCGGTCCTGCGCGACGCCGCGGTGGTCGGCGACCGGGTGCCCACCGGCGTCATAGAGGCGCTGCGTGAGCGCCGGGCCCCCGCCGACGCCCGGCCGGGCGCGGTGGCCGCAGTCGAGCTGGAACGGGCCGTCGACGAGCTGCTGCAACGCCGCATGCTGCACCGGGTCCGCGGCGGGTACGCCTTCAGCACCCCGCTGATGCGCGAGGCCGCCTACGCCGGGCTCGGCAAGGCCGACCTCGCCGACCGGCACGCCTACCTGGCCCGCTGGGCCGCGCCGGAGACCGTGACGGCGCTGGGTTACGACGGTGCCAGCCGGCTCAGCCTCAGCGAGAGCGAACGGGACGCGTTCGTCGCGACCCACGCCGAGTGCGCGGTCGAGCTGGCCGACGCGGTCCGGTTGCGCCCCGACGCCACGGCCCGGGACGTCGCACCGCTGGCCATCGCGGCGCTGAGCCGGATGGCCCGCCGCGCGCTGGCCAACATCGAGCCGGCCGCCTCGATCAGCTACGCGGAGCGGGCCGCCGCCATCGCCAAGGACAGCCTGCCGCTCTCCGACCAGCTCGTGCACGCCCGCGCGCTGCTGCGCCTGGGCCGGGCGGGCGAGGCGCTGAGCTACGGCGAGAAGATCGCCAAGAGCGCGGACGACGAGCCGGTGTGCCGGGCCGAGGCGTTGCTGGTCGTCGGCCGGGCGCAGGAGGCGCTGGGCGACACCGCGCGGGCCGTCGGGGCCTGGCAGCAGGCGCTCGACGTCGCCACCGAGGCCGAGCTGGCCCCGGAACGCGCCAACGCGATGCGCCGGCTGGGCATGGCCGACTTCCTGGCCGGCAAGCTGAGCCAGGCGAGCAGCCGGTTCGCGGCCGCGTACCAGGTCACGCTCGCCGCCGGGGACCGGCACGGACAGGCCTGGGCGCTGCAGAACCTGGCCTGGGTGACCACCACCCGGGGTGACTTCGCGGGCACGGACGCCGTGCTCGGGCGGGCCGCCCGCCTCTTCGCCGAGCTGGGCGACCCGGTGGGCCGCTCCTGGCTGCGTGGCACCACGGCGTTCGCCCGGCTGCTGGCCGGGCGGCTGCACGAGTCCCGCCGGCTGGCCCGGATCTTCCTGCCCTTCGGCGACCGGGTCGGCGAGGGCTGGGCGGTGGGCACGCTGCGGGCGGTCGAGGCGTACGCGGCGGCCGAGCTGGGTGACCTGGCCGAGGCGGACGGCGAGGCGCGCCGGGCGTACCGGGACTTCGAGGCCGTCTCCGACGACTGGGGGCGCGGGCTGGCGCTGGTCGTGCGGGGTGCCATCGCGCGCGGCCTGGACCAGCCCGAGCACGCCGAGGACCTGCTCACCGACGCGCTGGCGTACGCCGACCGGACCGGCCACCCGCTGCTGCTCGGCATGGCCGGGACGCTGCGCGGTTTCGTGGCCCTGCAGCGGGGTGACGTCGAGGCGGCCGAGGCAGACGCCCGCCGGGTGATGGCCGCGGTCGAGCCGCACAACCCGCTCGCCCCGGCGCAGGTCGGGCCGCGGGTGCTGCTCGCCGAGGCGCGCCTGCGGGCCGGGGACGCCGCCACCGCGATCGGGCTGCTCGCGCCGATCGCCAGCGACACCGGCGGCTCGCTGCTCTTCTCCCGCCGGCACGCGCTCGCGTCGTACGCGTCCGCGCTGCTCGCCGACGGTCACATCGACGCGGCGGCGACGTGGATCCGGCGCGCCCGGGAGGTGCCGGCCGAGGACGTGCGCAGCGGAGTGATCGCGGCGATGGTCCTCGCCCGGGTGAATGCGGCGGCCGGTTCCCTGGAGCTCGCCCGGGCCGCCGCGGAGGAAGCAGTGCTGCTGGCGCACTCCTCGGAACAGCTCAGCGAGCGCGCCGCGGCGGAGGATCTCAGGGACGCATTGGCGCATTCCATCGTGGAACCGCCGGAATCTGTCGCGTACGCGTCTGACGTGCCGGGATGAAGCCGACCACCGGTCGCGTATTTTCTTATCCGTGACCCACACCCCGCCCGGCCGCCTCCCCGCACCCTACGTGCCTGGCATGTCCGGCTTGTCGGTCATGGCCCGAGGTGGGTATGCCACCGTCTACCGTGCGACCCAGGACTCCGTCGGCCGTGACGTCGCCATCAAGGTGGAGAACAGGACCCTGGACAACGCCCGTGACCAGGCCCGGTTCCTGCGTGAGGCGAAAGCGGCCGGCCGCATGTCGTCGCATCCGCACGTCGTCGACCTCTTCGACGTGGGAGTGACGGTCGACCAGCACCCGTACCTGATCATGGAACTTTGCGACGGGTCGTACCTCGACCGGATGCGGGTCTCCCCGCTGACCGCCGTCGAGACCCGCGACCTGGGCGTGAAGATCGCCGACGCGCTGGTGCACTCGCACGCCAACGGGGTGCTGCACCGCGACGTCAAGCCGGCCAACATCCTGTACTCGCACTTCAACCCGGCCGTGCTCGCCGACTTCGGACTGGCCGTGCTGGGCGAGATGCGCGATTCGTCGGTCACCCTCGAGGTGCTCACCCCGG
>NZ_QHHV01000298.1:0-3518 GCF_003947245.1 Actinoplanes sp. ATCC 53533
CGAAGCTGACCGGCAACCCGCCTTGGTCAGGTGATCGGCGAGGAGTCGGGCGGACCAGTGCGTCACGGCTACATCATCGGGTGGTGGGTTCAGCGTGTGGGTGATGATCGCCGCCTCGTCGATCACCGGCGGGCGACCCGAACGAGGCAGATCAACCAGAGCGTCGATGCCACCAGCGTCGTAGCGGTTACGCCACGCCAGGACCGTCGGCGTGGACACCCCGACCTGCCGGCCGATCGCCGCGTTCGCCGTCCCGTCCGCGGCCAGCAACACGATCCTCGCTCGCTGCACCAATCCTGCCGGCGCCGTCGATGAACGGGTCAACTCCCGCAGACGAGCACCATCACCAGGACGAAGAACCAGCGCGGCAGCGACAGACATACCTCATTGTCCCGCACCCACACCACAAAACAACTTCAGACACGCGACACTAGGGCCCCGGCAAAGTCCGGGGCCGGGCCGTCAACCGATGCCAGCGTCCATCCGGCCCTGAGCCATCCAGCTGTTCCGATCCAGCCGCCTTTTGGTGACAAAGGTCGGGCAGGAATGCTGACGTTCCACCGGGCAGCTCGCCTGTTCGCTCGACCGAGGGGGCGCCCATCGTGCGTGGTAGGCCGACCGGAAGTCTGCCCGTCGACGAACAGTTCGGCCGGCCGCGCCGATCGCAGGATGGTCCGCACCAGCGCCCGCCTGTTTAGTCGACTCCAAGGGATCGGACTGCTGCCAGACCTGATTCCGGTTGCGACGGATGAGGTGACAATGCGAAGGATTCCCCGGTTTCTGCGTCGACGGCGAGTGCTCATCGCTCTGCTGGTCCTTGTGGTGGTGGGCGCGGGCGGGGCGGCCGTCTGGGCCCGCGGTGCCCCGGATGCCGACGCGGAGCCGACGAGCGCTGCGGTCGTGACGACGCCGGAACCGACGACGCCGCCGGCCAGCGATATCACTGACCTGGCCGGTAGCGGTTCCGACTCGACCGGCTCCGGTGGCCTCGGCGTCATCCCGGACGAGACCGCCCCGGTCGAGGAGACTCCCGGACGCCAGCCCGAGCGACGACGAGAGCACCGACGAAACCGATGACGAGACCCCGGTTGATGAGGCGCGGGACTGCCGCACCACGAAGTACATCCCGACTGAACCGATGGTCTTCGAACAATCGGGCAGCCGGGTGAAGATTTGGCGGGCCTACGGTTACGGGTGGCGCATCAACTATCGGGTCGACAACGGAACCACCTATTGGGTCGACGTGCGGAAGGGGATTGAGAACGGCGAAACTCCCGGCATCTACGGCACGTCCGTTTCGGAGGGTGATTTCACGTTTTCCATCGCCCAGAACTTCGGTACGGGTATCTGGAACGGAAAGGTCAATCTCAAGGGACAGTACAGGATGAAAATGACGGTGTGCGGTGATTGGTCGTACACCGAGGGTTTTACGAACGTTTGGTGATGGATCACGACGAGGAGGATGCCCGTCGCCTGCGGCGGTTGGTCGGTTGGTTCGACACCACCGACAACGAGTGGGCGACCCAGGCGCTGACCCGCGCAGTCGCCCGGGCCGGCCGCCTGCTCGTCGCCCACCAGGGTTTCGGCCCCGAACATCCGGTGTCGGCGACCATCGCGGCTGCCGATGCCTACCTGGAGCATCCGAGCGCCGAGAGCTATGCGGCCTACTTCGCCGCCGCCAGCCGCTCGTATCCGTTCGGTGCCGGCGAGGGCTGCTACCGGGTCGTCGGCGCGGAGGACTGTGGGCCTGGGTCCGGCTGCCGCACCGGGGCCGGCACGCTCGACCAGGTCGCCTCC
Source organism: Actinoplanes sp. ATCC 53533 (assembly GCF_003947245.1). NCBI lineage: Bacteria > Bacillati > Actinomycetota > Actinomycetes > Micromonosporales > Micromonosporaceae > Actinoplanes > Actinoplanes sp. ATCC 53533. The sequence continues at coordinate 1,798 of NZ_QHHV01000298.1, forward strand.
GCCGTCGGTGCCGGCGCGGTTTTGCGAGCGATCAAGCTCCGGCCAGCCGCTCAGGGTGACGCCTAGGGCCCCGGCAAAGTCGTCAGATGATCCCCAGCAGGACGAGCGGGCGGGTGCTGTCACGGGCGTGATGGCGGTTGGCGGCGGCGATGTTGGTGACGCCGGCGAGGCGTACGGGGCCTGGTCGTGATGGACCCGGCGGGTGAGGTGGCGGTGATTGATGGTGTGTCCGGTTCGTAGGAGGACTTGTTCGATGGCGCGCCAGCCGATGTCCCGGTCGTCTCTGGCGTGGCGGAATCCTTCGTCGTGTAGGCGGATGACGATGGTTTCGGGGGTCATGCCGGCGTCGGAGAGTTCACCCCATCCGCGCGGCGAGTTGGGGGTAGCAGGAGAGGCTCTGTTGCGTTGTCGCGCCTGGCGGCAGGCTGAACCCGTCGTCGGGGTGGTCCGATCAGATCGCTCGGGCGAGTTCGGCAAACGCCGCTGCGACCCGCAGGGCGGGCGGGACCTCCAGGCCGATCTCGTAGTGACCGCGCCGAAGATTCTGCATGAAGGCGTGTCCGGCGATGACGACGCCGGCGGTGCGGTCAGCTCGTAGGCCGCGCATCGGTCGCAGTCGGTGCTTGAGCTGGCCGTGATCGGCTTCGATCCGGTTGTTGGCATAGCGCTCGACGTGGTGCCATGCTGACGGGATCAATTCGTCGAGCACGGCTGGGTAAACGGGCGCCGCGTCGGTGACGACCTCGCTCGCCATCACCTTCAGCCTGGCCAGCGCCGACGGAAGAATCGGCGCGCGGCCTGGGCGTCGCGGCGCATCGAGACCAGCACGTCGATGACCTGCCCATACTGGTCAACGGCCCGGTTGATCAGCAATGATGCCGGCGCGGGCACGGTACTCCACAGGGTGATCTGAAGGCGTGGACAACCTCAAGATCACCGGAGCCGTGCCCGCCCCGTCAAATATCTCTGGACATCGACACAGAGCCCTCAGCCGCGCACTCTCCGACTTTGCCGTGCCCGTGGGGGCGTAGCCCAGCCCGGCTCAACTTCGTCAACAGGCTCTTTAGGGGCGCCGACGTGTGACTGCGGCATATGCGTCGACGATGCCGTAGCCGTAGAAGCCGTTGTGCCACTTGGTGCCTTCACAGTAGGCGTCGTACGTTGGCGGACGGCCGATGCCGGCGTAGGACACCAGGCGCGGTGTCGGGCAAGGGTGCCGGCGGGCGCTGGTCAGCAGGACGTGCCGCACGCTGTCCGGGTTCATGCTGATCCGGCCACCACGCCGGTTTTTGATGCCAAACTGGCTGATCACCAGGGCGGCCGCGCCGGAGACATGTGGGGCGGCCCGGCTGGTGCTCTCGGCCCAGCGGAAGAACGAGCAGGTGCCGTCCTGGGTGCAATCTCTGAGCATCCCCTGCGCATCGCCGAGCGGAGTGATGTCGCCCTCCGGAGTCAGCCAGCCCTTGCCGGTGGCTGCGGCGCGGGAGTACGTCGACAGGATCTGATTTTCCCTGGCACCGAATGAAGGGGTGCCCAGCCCGTCTTTGCGGAAGCCGCCGGGGCCGCCGAGCTCGACCTCGGGGAGACCGTAGTTGGAGTAGTCGGCTTTGCCCCCCGACGGCCCGAGGCCGCTGACGCCGATCACGTGGCGCCCTTCGATGGGCATGGCCGCACAGCTGGCGCCGTCGATCTGCCGGGTGTAGGCAGAGTTGGCCGGGAAG
>NZ_QHHV01000299.1:0-5461 GCF_003947245.1 Actinoplanes sp. ATCC 53533
ACCCCGGTGGTGAAGACCCGGGTGGTGAAGACCCCGGTGGCGAGGATCCGGGTGGCGAGGATCCGGGCGGCGAGGATCCGGGTGGAGAGGACCCCGGTGGTGAAGACCCGGGTGGCGAGACTCCGGGTGGCGAGACTCCGGGTGGGGGTGGTGGCTCCGGCCCCACCGACCCGGCGACTCCGCCTGATTCCGACACGGGCGGCGGTTCCGAGAGCGGCGACGACGGTGACGACGGCGAGGGTTCGGACGACGGCGGCGGCTCCGGCAACGGGGACAACGACGGCGACTCCAATACCGCGGGCAGCGGAGGCGGTTCCAACTCGGGCGGCGGAGGTCTTCCGGTGACCGGCTTCAACACCATCGGCATCGCGGGCCTCGGCGCAGCGATCGCCGCAGGTGGCGTCGGGCTCGTCCTCGTGACGCGGCGTCGTCGCCCCGAGGGCGCGGACGCCTGACCCACTCTTGATCAAGCGGCCCGCAAGCGGGCCATCAAACGGCCCGCGAGCACCCAATCCCGACAGGCCGGGCACTCGCGAGCGCATGACCCTGACCGGCCGGGCGCTCGCCGCGCCTGACCTTGGCGGACCCGGCCGACCAGGTCAGCGCGAAACCTGGTCGGTCCGGCCCGGCCGTTAGCTGAACCCGGCAGCTGAGCCGGTAGATGAATGACGATGGACCCGTAGCTCACCACGCTCCGGGTCCATCGTCGTCAATGGATCTACCAGGGCTTCCCCGAAGGTGTCGGACTGGTAATCTGCTGCGTCGTGACAGACGACTCCCACCCTGCTCGGCGCGGTGGCGGCCCGCTTCGCGAGGACGCCGACGCGACGGCTCAGGTCGTCCAGCACACCGGGGCCACCACCTCCCCGGAGGCGCCCGTTCAGGTTCCGCCCGCTGAGGCCGAAATGCCTGCTCAGCACCCCGGCGCGGCGCATCAACCCGACCCGGCCCCGGTCCATCCGCACTCCGTGCCGCCGACCTACCCGCAGGGTGTCCAGCCCTACGGAGCCCCGACACCGGCTGCCCCTCCCGCGACCCCGGACATCACTCCCGGAGCGACGGCGGCGGCATCTACAAATGGGGTCACAAGCGGCATACCGCCTATGCGAAGCGACATGTCGGGCGGCTATGGCCCATTCCACAACGGCGCCGACCAGCCGAGCGACGCCCACCCCGCCGCCTGGCCCGGCAACCCTTCCGGAATCAACCCGACCGCCGGAAGCCCGACCGCCGGAAGTCCGACCGCCGGAAGTCCGACCGCCGGCGCGATGCCGGCTGCGATCACTGGCCCGACTCCGACGCCGGGCGCGGCCTCGGCTTACGGCGAGACGCAGTCCTCGGGAGCAGGCCCGCCCTTCGGTGAGACCCCGGCCTCAGGATCAGGCCCGGCCTACGACGGCGCCCCTGCCCCGGGAACAATCCCGCCCTTCAGCGAGACCCCGACCTCAGGACCAGGCCCGGCCTACGACGGCACCCCCGCCTCAGGAGCAATCCCGCCCTACAGCGGGACCCCAACCGCCGGAGCGGGTCCGGCATACGGAGGTGCGCCGGCCTCCGGAGCGGGCCAGGCCTACGGCGGGACACCGACCTCGGGAGCGGGCCAGGCCTACGGCGGCACCCCGACCTCAGGAGCAGGCCCAACCTCCGGCCCACCCAACTGGTCAGCCGCCGACCCGATCTCCGGCGGCACCCCCGCCGTGGACCCGTACGGTTTCTCGGTGGTTCCGTCCTACGCCCCCGGCCCCCGCATCGAGCCGACCCCCAAGCAGCCCAAAGGCCGTTTCCTCCTACCGGCCCTCGCCGGCTTGCTCGCCGGGCTTCTGATCTTCGGCACCGGCGGCTGGTTCCTTGGCCGGTCCACCGGCGGCGACCCGGGTCCCGCGCCGGCCGTCGCCCAGTCCGCCCCGGCTCCGGACGGCGGCGCTCTGCCCCCGTACGAGCAGAACCAGGTCGCGATCAATCAGCCGAAGTTCACCGGCCCGCTCGCCCCCGTCGCGCAGGGCTGGCTTTCTCAGGTCTCCGGCTGTTCGCGCAGCGGCGACCCGGGTGGTCCGGTTCTCAACAAGGGGGAGAAGACCCGGGTCCGCTGCGAGATGGACGCCATGAGTTTGATCTTCGTGGAGTACGCCACCATCGCCGACCGGGACAAGGCCAGGGTGAAGACGCTTGGGCAGAACGTCGATGCGCGGACCCTCACTCCGGGCGTCGGGGCTGCCGTTGAGCGGGCCACTCCCTCCGGCCGGACGACCGGCAACTACGTGGAGTACGCGTACCAGGCCTCCGGCAAGACTGTCAGCGGCATCTGGTGGGATGACTCCGCTACCCCGGTGGCCGCCTACCTGCTTGCTTTCTGGAAGGAAGGGGCCGGGCAGAAGTGGGAGCCGATGCGCGACGTCTGGGCCCGCTACGCCTGAATTGCCCCCCAACGTACCTGAGCAGGGCGTGAGCGGGTCTGTGCCGTACGTCCTATCCGCTGCCGAATCATGAGTCCTTGACCGAAGCGGCACTTGCGACCTAGCCTCGCGTTACACACGGTTTGCTCGACCATTGCAGGCTAAGCGCACAACATAGATGGCATCACATTACGGCATCACTTCAGGCGCAGGGCGCCGTCGATGCCTCCGCCGCCCGCAGACCGCGCGGGCGGGGGCGAGACATACCCTGCGGTCGGTCCTCGACGCCGCACCTGGCGCCGGCGGCTGGTTGCGCCTACGGTCAGTCGCCTTGGTCGGGCATTCCCTCGAGACAGCTGCGCAGCGGTGCTGAGCGGTGAAGGGAGACTCGGCGAGATGACCGCCCTGGAGTGGGTACTCATGGTGGCGTTCGTCGTTCTCGCCGCCATCGTGGTGGTCGGCTTGATCCTGGGCGTCCGTGCGCTGCGTCAGCTGCAGGAGACCAAGACCGCCGACCGGGACCGCCGCGAGCAGACGCTTGACGACGCCAAGGCCAAGGTCGACGACGCGAACGCGAAGGCCGCATCCGTACGGGCGGAGGTCGCCGCCGCCAAGGCCGAGGCCACCGCCGCGCGGGCCGAGGCCCGCCGGGTTCTTGAGGCCGCGCACGAGGAGGCCGACACGGTCCTCGAGCACGCGCACCGCCAGGCGGAGTCGGACGCGGAGCAGGTCCGCACGGCAGCCCGGCGCAGCGGCGAGCGCGAGGTCGCCCTGCTGAACGCGACGGCCAAGGAGCACGCGGCGGAGGTCGAGCGCCGCGCCGCCCGGATAGACGAACGGGAGCGGCTGCACGCCGACGAGGTGGAACGCCTGGTCGAGCGGGAGCGCCGGCTCGCCGCGATGGACACCGACCTGGCGACCCGCGAGTCCGCCCTGACGGTTCGCGAGGCCGAGCTGACCGTCGCCGAGGAGAATCGCCGCAAGGAACTCGAGCGGGTCGCGGGCCTGACCGCCGACGCCGCGCGCAGCGAACTGATCGACACGATCGAGACCCAGGCCAAGCGCGAGGCCGCGATCCTCATCCGCGACATCGAGAGCGACGCGAAGCACACCGCGGACACCCGGGCCCGGCACATCGTGGTCGACGCGATCCAGCGGATCGCCAGCGAGCAGACCTCGGAGAGCGTGGTCAGCGTCCTGCACCTGCCGAGCGACGAGATGAAGGGCCGCATCATCGGCCGTGAGGGCCGCAACATCCGGGCCTTCGAGTCGACGACGGGTGTCAACCTGATCATCGACGACACGCCGGAGGCGGTGCTGCTCTCCTGCTTCGACCCGGTGCGCCGCGAGGTGGGCCGGCTGACGCTGGAGAAGCTGGTCCTCGACGGGCGAATCCACCCGCACCGCATCGAAGAGGTCTTCGACAGCGCCAAGAACGAGGTCGACCGGCTCTGCGAGCGCGCGGCCGAGGAGGCCCTGGTCGACGTCGGCATCACCGACATCCACCCGGAGCTGGCGACTCTGCTGGGCCGACTGCGATACCGCACCAGCTACGGCCAGAACGTGCTCAAGCACCTGGTCGAGACGGCCCACATCGCCGGCATCATGGCCGCCGAGCTGGGCCTGGACGTCCCCACCATCAAGCGGTCGGCGTTCCTGCACGACATCGGCAAGGCGCTGACTCACGAGGTGGAAGGCAGCCACGCGCTGATCGGCGCCGACCTGGCCCGCAAGTACGGCGAGTCCGAGGACGTGGTGCACGCCATCGAGGCGCATCACAACGAGGTCCAGCCGCAGACGGTCGAGGCCGTGCTCACCCAGGCCGCGGACGCCTGCTCGGGCGGGCGGCCGGGCGCGCGCCGGGAGAGCCTCGAGGCCTACGTGAAGCGCCTCGAACGGATCGAGGAGATCGCGGCCGGCAAGGTCGGCGTCGACAAGGTCTTCGCGATGCAGGCGGGCCGCGAGATCAGGGTGATGGTCCGGCCGGAGGACGTGGACGACATCGGCGCGGCGGTCCTGGCCCGCGACGTGGCGAAGCAGATCGAGGAGGAGCTGACCTATCCCGGCCAGATCAGGGTGACGGTCGTCCGCGAGTCGAGGGTGACGGAGCTGGCCCGCTAGCCGGTTCTGGCTGAGAGGCGAGCCCGGCCTGGGGTTCGACACATAGATCGTCAGCACGGGGCATACCAATGGTGGCCGGTATCGCGCCCGAAGGCAGGAAACCCCCCGTCGCATGCGACGGGGGGTTTCTCCGGCTCTAAGGCGTGGCCACTCCTTGGGCTTCGACGACCGTGTCGGGGGGCATGGCGGTCGGTAGCGCCCGGGTCTTGGGGCCCCGGGCCAGCCGGCGCTGAATGTACTGGGCTAGCTTCGACAGCGAGTAGTTCACTGCGATGAAGAGCACACCGATCACCGCGTACACCTGGATGGGGTTGTCCAGCACGCCGATGATCTGCTTGCCGACGTTGAGCAGCTCCTCGTAGCTGATGATGAAGCCGAGCGAGGTGTCCTTGAGCACCACGACCAGCTGGCTGATCAGCGCCGGCAGCATGATCCGGCTGGCTTGCGGCAGCAGGATCAGCAGGGTGGTCTGCAGCGGAGAGAGGCCGATCGCGGCCGCGGCCTCGCGCTGCCCGAACGGCAGGCCCTCCATGCCGGAGCGCAGGATTTCGCCGATGACCACGGAGTTGTAGACCGTCAGGCCAATCACCAGATACCAGAGGGTGTTCATGCTGACGCCGAACTCCGGGAGGCCGCGCGCCACGAAGAAGATGGTGATGACCACCGGCAGTCCGCGGAACACCTCGATGCACATCCGGGTGATCGCCGAGAGGAACGCGCTGAGACCGCGGAGCAGGTAGGAGGCCGGGGCGGCGAAACCGGTGAAGCGGCGCTTGTTGAGCTCCTTGAGCTGGATCCGCAGCACCGCGAGCAGGGTGCCGACCACCAGCGAGCTGACAATGGCCAGCACCGCGGCGAGCAGGGTGTTCTTGATGCCGACGAACAGCCGGTCCCAGACCTGGGAGAAGTTCTCGTTGCCGGGGTCGATCAGCGGACCCCAGAGGTCC
>NZ_QHHV01000029.1:0-61815 GCF_003947245.1 Actinoplanes sp. ATCC 53533
AGAGCGGCCAGCCGTCCGGAGCGGTGATGACCTGGACATTTCCGCCATGGTTGGCGTGCTTTCCTGACCACCAGAGATCGACGCCGGGAGTTGGGCCCGGGGTGCGGGACCGGTCGGTCTCGATCAGCGTGCCGTCGATGTTGACGTGCGCGTAGCCGGCCATTTTCGCGGCGAGCAGGACCGATGACAGGCCGGGTGCCTGGTCGGCGATCACGCTGAGGCCTTCGTGCAGATAGGCGTACCCGGTCGAACGGCTGACCTCGTTGTCGATGGCCAACTGGGTGATCCGGGTGCCGTCGAGCAGCCAGCGTAGGACCAGGATCGCCTGGCGGTAACAGCCCAGCGAACGGGTTCCGGCCCTGGTCCCGAGACGACGACGTTCAGCGTGCAGCAGAGCGGACACGAACACTACGGTGTCCTCGGATACGGGCAGGCTGGCGGTGTATGTGACACTCATGGTGGCGCAGGACCCCTGGTGTGAAGTGTTCCGTGAGAAGTCCACTTCCTACCGGGGTTCTGCGCTCTTTCGTGGCACCACAAGGGTTCCGGCGTGTCCCCCCTCGACAACAGACTCGCCACCCTGAGCACTCAGGCCGTTACTCGGAAAGCCTCAGTGGCCAAGTGGTGAGCAATTCGACTGATCGAGGCCAGTGCCGCTTGGCGTGCAAGGCGTCGCTTCCTGTCGTCGCCGGCAGCAAGTGAGGCCAGCCGTCTGGCAAGTTTGTACATCACAGGCCATTGGGCAACTGATCCGATTCTTCGATTGCTACGTCGCGGTGCATTAAAGGCAAAGCCAGTCTGACGCGGACTGATCGCTTGTAGCAATATGGGGGGTGACATGAATGACATGGCCAGTCCCCTTTACCATGCTGGCGGCGTTTGACTCGAACCGCGTGGTGACGGGGACTTGCCCGCGCGTCAGTCTGGCGTTCGAGCCCTCCATCTACTACCTTCCACCTTGGAGATTGTCTCTGCACAGCGGACGGATCGGGTTAATGCCACGTGGGAATTCGGCGCGACGAGATTGCGGGAAGCGAGGCCAGCATGGCGGAAGACAAGAACGTGCTAGCGATATTCGTCGACGTCCGCGGGTTTACCAAATGGGCTGAAGCAAACGAGGTATTCATCAATCTGGGCGCCTTTATCGAGGGGTTTCTTCAGATCCTTCACACAAGATTCCCTTCTCCGAAATACCAGATCAAGCCCCTGGGGGACGGGGCAATGCTCGTGTCGGAGATCAAGGAAGGTGCTTCTCCCGACGCCATCACGAGATTGTTGTCCCAACTTCTCACTACCGTCAAACGCGTAGAAGCAGACTTTAAAGGACATTGCCGTAGTTTTGCAGGCAGGGTGGGCCACACTGCCGACCTTACGCTCGGATGGGGCATTGTCCGCGGCAAAGTCATCAAGGTCGGCGATGATTGGGCGGGTCACAATTTAAATAAGTGCTCCCGCCTTTGCGGAGAAGCTAGACCGTTCGGGATTGTGATTGACCGCGATGACTTCCCGCAGCTGCCTCGAACCGCCACAGGTCTTGCGCCGCAGATCCGAAAGCTGCGCGGGGTGGGCGACGTGCCGGTGTGGGTCAGTGTTGAGATTGCGAGCCAGTTCATTACGCGGGAACGACTTCGCGAAACCCCGGAGGTTCACGTTGCAGGGACATGCTTCTATGAAGAGCGCCCCGGCGAGCTGATGCTGCTTTTCGCGCGTCGATCGTTGAGTCGGCGGCTGTTCCCCGGAAAGCTCGAAGGGTGCGGCGGACAGCTAGCAAACTCGGAAACCTTTGCAGAAGGAATTAGGCGACACTTCCGACAAGAATTTGGACTGGACGTCGACGTGCTTGCCGACATACACAACTTCTATGAGATACGAGAACCTAATGAGCCCGTAATTCCTGGCATTAGATTCCTCTGTCGAAGAGTGGGGAATAATCAACCTTGGTCCGCAAATCACTCCGAGGTGCAGTGGATATCCGAAGCGGAGTTCCGAAATATGCCTAGCGATGACTTTACGGGAGACCTAAAGCACAGTCTCATCTCCCTGTTAGATAAGTATAAAGCGGCGCGAAACTGACTCGCGAGAATATTCTCGCCTGATTTAGTCATGACCTCCGTCGTCCTCTCTTCTGCCGCAAGTCGCGCACCTTGGCGTTGGCGGAGGCACACCAACGCCGACGACCGGTGGTCCGGACTCCTACGAGCGCTGAACGAGCGCGCCTTCAGTGACGTTGAAGATCGTCCGACCATCTTGGTCCTCGAGGTGGAAGTGCAGGCGGACGCGGGCGGTCCGCTTGCCGTCCTGGTCCGGGGTCCAGTCGAGCAAGTCGCACGGGATTTCGATGCCCATCGGGAGGTCGGTTCCTGGTTCCAACCGATCATCGGCGTCGAAAATCGGGACCTTGTCGACGAGCATTGCGGCAGTGCCGTCCGACTCGGTGAGGCGCACCTGCACCCTTCCCGGCCACTCGTCGTCGACCCAACGGAGCACCTCGGCGTGGACGTAGTACATGCGGACATAATGAACGGTGGGGAGGAGCCCGACAAGCTGACGGGCGCCGCTCCGCGGCTTCCTCTTCTGCCGCTGTCATCGCACGAGGGCCGCAGCTGATCCGTCACTTTCTGTGCAAGGCTCGACTTCGAAAGAATTCCCTCCGCCGGGATGGTGTCGGCCGTGCCTCGACTACGGAATCCGTACCTCTTGGAGCCAGAGGCGGCGGCTGAAGCCGTCGCGCACGGACCGTTTGCTGGCCGCAACTGCCTTCACCTGTACTCCGGTGAATCCGAACGCGGTCGTCAAGGCGGCCAGAACCTCGCGAAGATCGGCGAGCTCACTGAGCACGTCATCGCGGCCGGCAGCCTTGAGTTCCTCAGCCCGCAGCGGCCCGGCGGCGTCCGGATCCGGCCGGCGACAGGGCAGATATCGATACCTTTCGCACTGCATTCTCAACCGGAGATCTCGCCACGCGGGTTGGCCATGTCGGGCGGACAAGTGCCCGGGATTACCCCGCATTGCGAAATTGATTCATAAAGGCTTGGCTTGTCGGGAGTAAGTACGATTTTTTTCGTGAAAACCGAGGTTACCGTGGCGATCGCCTCGGCGTTGATTGCGGCATTGGCCGTCACGGTGGCGACCTGGCAAGTTCTCGTCGCACGAATGCAGGCGAGGGTTCAGGAGGGTGCCGTCAGATCGGCTGAGACGCGCGCATCTGAAGAGCGGGAGCGACGTAAGCGGGCGCTCGTAGCCGATTGTGTCGACAATGGACGAGAGCTTGAGAGGGCCCTGCTCGGGTACTTCGGCGCCGCGCTCCAGCGATCTCCCCTGGTCTTGACGCCAGTGGCTGCGATGCTGGCTGGAGTCGCGTACTGGGCGATGCGCACGGAGTCCGAGGTCGACATCGATGATGTCCTCTTTCGGCCCATCGGTAAGCTTGGCAAGGATCTGTTTCCCGGTGGTCGGGAGGAGTTGGATCGGCTGCACCGGCGATATCAGGACGCCCGGCTGAGGTGTGGAGATCTGATCAAAGGGACAGCAACCGAAGTAGCCTTCTCAGCTCTCGACGGCACATTCGAAGCGCTCCTCGAGCAGCGCGACACGATACTCTTTCGCAAGAAGCACAGGGGTGAGATGAAGGCGAGCCTTGATTCAATTTCTCCTGCGCTGATCGAGATCCAGAAGTCGATGGGTGTTGGCTAGCGCGAGCTCAAAGACGCTGTAGTGACACAGCCTCGAGAACTCGTGGTTGCGCGCTCCGGCAGACTTGCCCAGGTGCTGGGATCCGCACCGCGACACCACGTCATCGACCCAGCATGACCTATGCGTACGGGTGGGGATCGGCGGCCCGGACGGATGCGCCGAGCTCGCCTCCGCGCATCGCGTCAAGCCGGGCGCCGTGGCCAGGATGCGAATCCACCGACATCGCCTGACCTCCCACCGCGCGGAACAGATCCGAATGAGCACGGTATCTGCCGGCAGCGATCGTCAGGGCGCGTACGCGGTCACCGTTGACCCGGTCCTGCCGTACAGCCGGCCGTTCGCCACCATCGGTGCGCCCTGCAATGCCGAGGTTTTCGCGTCGAGTTTGATCGGGCTGCCGGTGCGCGCCTCGAACGCCGACAACGGGTGACCGTTGTCCCGCCAGCCGTACACCACTCCGCCTCCGACCGCGAACATGATGGGGGCGTCCTCGGTGAAGGTGGCCGTCCAGGCCCTGCGGCCGTTGTGCGCGTCGATGGCGATCAGCTCGTGGGCGAAGCTGTGCAGGTAGAGCCGCTCGCCGTCAGTGGCGAATCCGGAGGTCGCGCCGTGGCTCGGGAATGTCCTGATAACCGCTCCCGTGGCCGCGCTGACGCTGCGGATTCGCTCGTCCGGCCCGCATCGCATGTAGAACGTCGCGCCGTCGGGGGACGCGCCGATCGGGGTGAAGCAACCCGCGTCGGCCGGCCACAGCGCTTTGCCCGTCGTGACATCGACCGCGGTTGTCGTGTCGTCGCCGACCACCAGGATCTTTCCGCCGGCGGCCACTGTCTCGCCGGCGATTGATCCCTGCCGTGCCCATACCGGCGAGCCGTCGGCGATGCGGTACGCCCGAATGCCGTACTTGCTGATCGCCGCGTCCCACACACCCCCGACCACGATGCCCTTGTCGACGAGCACGTTGTACATGGTTTCGGGGATCCGCTTGCTGTAGAGGACCTTGCCGGTGGTCACGTTGTGGGTGGTCAGGAAGGTCTTGCCGGATCGGCAGTCCCGGGATTGGGCGACGAGTCTGGTCCCCACGATCGCGGCGAGGCTGATGCTGGTCTTCTTGCTGGGTGCGGGTGTCCGCCAGGCCAGCGCGCCCGTGGTCGCGTCATAGCCGCTGATCCGGTACGACGCGGCGGTGACCAGCCGATTCGCGCCGACCAACGGCACGGCCGGGGCAGCACAGATCGCGTTCTCCAGCGGGACGTTCCAGCGCGGCTTCAGCCTGCCGGCGGCGGCGGGGGTCAGCCGGGTTTCGCCCGCGTTGTAATAGTCGCCGGTCGCGTGGGCCGCGGCCTGTCCCCAGCCGTCGGGAGCCGCCGCGGCGGCCGGAGCTGAGACGGGGACCTGGCCGGCGGTTGCGCTGATCGCGGCGACCACGGCGACCGCTAGGTAACGACGTTTCACAACAACTCCTCGGGACGGGACGGAAAGATCACCGTATGGAGGAATGTCGCGCCCAGACGCGGCCGGGCGGAGCGCTCACCCGGTCGAGCGACCCCCCGGTGGATCGGTTCCTCCGCCCCGATCGCCTCGAACTCCACCGTGGGCGGCGGAGTCAGGGATTGACCAGACCCGTCCGGTATGCGATGACGACGGCCTGGACCCTGTCCCGCAGCCCCAGCTTGGCCAGGATCCGGGCGACGTGGGTCTTCACCGTCGCCTCGGACAGGTGCAACCGGGCGGCCAGCTCGGCGTTGCTCAAGCCCTGCGCCAGCAGGCCGAGCACCTCCAGCTCGCGCGGGGTCAGGACGGTCAGGTCGCGGTGGGTGACGGGCACGTCGGCGTCGCGGTGGGCGAAGCGTTCGACCAGCCGGCGGGTGATCGCCGGCGCCAGCATCGCGTCGCCGTCGCGGACCAGCCGAACGGCGCTCACCAGATGCTCGGGGGTGACGTCCTTGAGCAGGAAGCCGCTGGCCCCGGCGGTCAACGCCGCGTACACGTAGTGGTCGAGGTCGAACGTCGTCAGCATGATGACCCGCGGCGCCTCGCCGGCGCCGGAGAGGATGTGCCGGGTGGCCGCCAGCCCGTCCATCTCGGGCATCCGGATGTCCATCAGGACCACGTCGGGCCGGTGCCGGCGGACCGCGTCGACGGCCTCGGCCCCGTTCGTCGCCTCGGCGACCACGTCGATGCCGTCGGCCGTCAGGATCATCCGGAAACCGGCGCGGACCAGCGCCTGGTCGTCCGCGACCACCACCCGCAGCGCTGTGGTCACGACGCCTCCACCGGGATCCGGGCCTGGACGCGGTATCCGCCGCTGAGCCGCGGTCCGGCCTGCAGGACTCCACCGTAGACGGCCAGCCGCTCGCGGAGGCCGATCAGCCCTCGCCCCGTGCCGGTGCCGGCCGAGGCGCCGGGCCGGCCGCCGGTGTCGGCGATCTCGACCCGCAGATGGTCATCGCCGTAGGCGAGGGTCACCCGCACCGACGCGCCGGCCGCGTGCTTGACGACGTTTGTCAGCGCCTCCTGCACCAGCCGGTACACCGTGAGCTCTATCCCGGACGGCAGCGGCATCCGCTGCCCGCTCCGGACCAGCTCGATCGGCACGCCGGTGTCGCGCATCCGCTGCACGAGCCCGTCGAGCCCGTCGAGACCCGGCTGCGGTGCCAGCTCCGCGTCGCCGGCCGGGTCTGGGCCCACGCCCTGCATGGTGAGCAGACCCATCACGTGGCGCAGCTCGGTCATCGCCGACCGGCCGCTGGCCTCGACCGCGAGCAGCGCCTCCCGGGCCTGGTCCGGCGCCGAGTCCATGATCTTGCGCGCCCCGCCGGCCTGGATCACCATCACGCTGACGTTGTGTGTCACCACGTCGTGCAGCTCCCGGGCGATCCGCGCCCGTTCGTGCTCGGTGGCCCGGCGCAGCGCCTCGGCCTGCTCGTGTTCCATCGCCGACATCCGCGCCTGGCCCTCGTCGGCGCGGTGCCGCCACCGGCGCAGGCCGTCGGCCGCGACGGCGATCGGCAGCAGGATCAGGAACGGCACGGCGCCGTCCGCCACCGAGCTGGCGTCCGACTGCAGCGTCACGTGCAGCATCGCCGCCACCGGCAGGCTCGCCAGCGCGGGCACCCGGTACGGGCTGAAGACCGCGGCGGTGTATCCGGCGATGACGCAGGCGAAGAACGACATCCGCAGCGCGGCCGGGTTTTCGTCCACCGCCACGGCCAGGACGAGCACGGTCCAGAGCACCCCGAGCGGATAACGGCGCCGGAACACCAGCGGCAGCACCACCAGCAGGAGCAGCGTGACCGTCGCGGCGGTGGACTGGTTGTTTTCGATCGGCAGGAACGGCGGCCATGGCGGCTCGCACGCCGCCGCCGGCCCGCCGCCGGCTCGCGCCGCCGGGCAGACCGCGCTCCATCGCTCGTCCTGTATGCCGCTGTCGCCCGCCTGGATCCCGACGAGACCGAGGCCCAGCGCCAGGACGGCGTCGAACACCCGGCTCCGAAGCGACAGCGGCGGCAGCGGGTCGGCCGGGCGGGTCAGCGCCCGTGCCCCGGCCCGCAGCCGGCCCAGCATCGCGCGTTCGGTCACCGACCCATTCTCGTCGCCGCGGCGGTGCGGCGGTATCCGCCTCGGGACCGGTGCGGGGTACCTCGCACGCCTACATCTCAAGGATGACGCCATCCCGGGCTCATCCCGATGCGGTACCGAAGATGCCTCCGACTGTCGATGTGTCCGGTGCGGGCGCGCACCTAGCGTCAACGCCGCTGAGCCAGCCCGCAGCGGAAAACCCATGCCAGTTCGCTACCTGACCCGACGAGACCGAGGAGACCACCATGACCGAGCCCTTGATCGAGCTGCGAGACGTGACCCGCCGCTACGACGACGGGCCCCCGGCGCTGCGGGAGCTGTCCTTGAGTGTGCGGCCGGGCGAGGCGGTGGCGATTCTCGGCCCGTCCGGCAGCGGCAAGTCCACGCTGCTCAACCTCATAGCCGGGCTGGACCGGCCGAGCAGCGGCACCGTCACGGTGGACGGGGTCTCGGTGGACCGGCTCGGCGAGGCCGCCTCGGCGCGGTACCGGCGGGCCCGGATCGGCCTGGTGTTCCAGTTCTTCAACCTGCTCGACGACCTGACCGTCGCCGACAACGTCATGCTGCCGGCCCAGCTCGCCGGGATGGCCCGCGGCGTCGCGCAGCGCCGCGCCGCCGAACTGCTCGGCGTGCTCGGCGTCGAACGGCACGCGTCCGCGTACCCGGGCCGGCTCTCCGGCGGGGAACGGCAGCGGGTCGCCGTGGCGCGCGCGTTGATGAACCGGCCGGCGCTGCTGCTGGCCGACGAACCGACCGGCGCGCTGGACACCGCCGCCGGCGAGGACGTCCAGCGGCTGCTCAGCGAGCTGCACGCCGACGGTCAGACGATCGTCCTGGTCACGCACGACCTGGCCCTCGCCGAGCGCTGCGCCACCCGTACCGTGCAGCTGCTCGACGGGCGCGTCGCCGCGGACACGATGGAGCCGGTCCGATGAGCACGCTGGGACGGGTGGTCCGCGCCGGAGCGGGTCGCCACCGGGTGCAGACCGTCGTGATCGCCATGGTGGTGCTGATCGCGGTGACCGCGGCCGTGCTCGGCGGCTCCCTGCTGCTCGCCTCGCGGGCGCCGTTCGACCGGGCCTTCGGCCAGCAGCAGGGCGCG
Source organism: Actinoplanes sp. ATCC 53533 (assembly GCF_003947245.1). Classification (NCBI taxonomy): domain Bacteria; kingdom Bacillati; phylum Actinomycetota; class Actinomycetes; order Micromonosporales; family Micromonosporaceae; genus Actinoplanes; species Actinoplanes sp. ATCC 53533. Next base: position 8,378 of record NZ_QHHV01000029.1, read on the forward strand.
CACCTGACCGCGCAGTTCGACCCGGCCAAGGCGACGGTGGCGGAGCTGACCGCGTCCGCGAGCGCCGCCGGGGTCAGCGCCGCGGCCGGGCCGTTCCCGACCACCCAGATCAGCGCCCAGAACGGCGGGCACCGGAGGCCACCGATGACGGTCGTCGGCCGATCCGGCCCGGACGGCCCGGTCGATCAGGTCAACCTGACCGAGGGGCGGTGGGCGACGGCCCCCGGCGAGCTGGTCCTGGCCGTGGACGGCCGCTTCCAGGGACCACCGATCAAGATCGGTACGGTGTGGACGCTGCCCGAGGAATCCGGCAGTCCCACCGTGACGGTCGTCGGCCTCGCCCGGTCGGTCAGCCGCACCGCCGATGCCTGGGTGACCCCAGCCCAGGTCACCGCCTGGACCGCGGGACAGGGCCCGGCCGGATACCAGATGCTCTACCGCCTCACCGCCGCCGACACCGCGGCGCAGGTCGACACGGCCAAGACGGCGGTCGCCGCGACCGTGCCGGCCGGCGCCCTCACCGGCGCGGTGTCCTGGCTCGTCACCCGGCAGGACGCCGTCGGGCAGACCGTGCTCCTGGTGCCGTTCCTGATCGCGTTCGGGGTGCTGGGTGTGGTGATGGCGGTGCTCATCATCGGCAACGTGATCGCGGGGGCGGTCAGCACCGGCACCTACCGGATCGGCATCCTCAAGGCGCTCGGCTTCACCCCGTCCCAGGTCGTCCGGGCCTACCTGGGCCAGGCGCTGATCCCCGCCGCGGTCGGCGCCGCGCTCGGTGTCGTCGCCGGGAACCTGCTGACCGTGCCGATCCTGGCGGAGACCAACCGGCTCTACGGCACGTCCGACACCGGCGTGTCGCTGTGGGTCGACGCGCTTGTGGCCGGCGGCGCACTCGTGGTGGTGGCGCTGACCGCCTGGGCCGCGGCGGCGCGGGCCGGCCGGTTGCGCAGTGTCGACGCGCTCGCCGTCGGCCGTACGCCCCGGCCCGGACGCGGACAGTGGGCCTCCCGGCTGACCGGCAGGGTCCGGTTGCCCCGGCCGATGACCCTCGGCCTCGCCCATCCCTTCGCCCGGCCGTTGCGCTCGGCCGGCATCGTCGCCGCGATCGCCTTCGGCACCGCCGCCGTGACGTTCGCCGTCGGTCTCGGCACGTCCCTGGGCCGGGTCCAGGAGGCCGAGGACATCGCCGACGTCCAGGTCGGCGCCATACCGCCGGCGATGAGCAGCCGGCCGGAGCCCGGCAGCCAGCCGCCGGCGGGTGTGCAACAGGTGTCGGGGCCGGGGGCCTTCGCCGATCCCGCGGCGGTCGTCGCGGCGATCACCGCGCAGGCCGGCACCGCCGCATACCTTGGCCAGGCCCGGACCGAGGTGACCGTCGCCGGGATCACCGGTGCGCTCACCACCGTCGCCATGACCGGCTCCGGCGGCGCCCACTACTACCGGATGGTCTCCGGCACCTGGTTGTCCGGACCGGGCGAGATCGTCGTCTCCACGCCGTTCCTGACCGCCGCCGGCAAGAAGGTCGGCGACACCGTCGTGCTGACCGACCACGGCACCGGCGTGCCCGTGCGGATCGTCGGGGAGGTCTTCAACACCGACGACAAGGGCATGCAGATCCTCACCGACCTCGCGACCCTCCGGGCCGCCGAGCCCGACCTGGCGCCGGAGACCTTCTTCGTCACCCTGCGGCCCGGGACCGACGCCCAGGCGTACGCGTCGGCGCTGAAGCCGGTATTGCAGCCGCTCGGCGCATGGGCGGACGCCCGCGAGGAGGGGACCGATGAGCTCGTGCTCATCATCAACGCACTGACCGCCCTGCTCAGCGTCATGCTGGTGGTCGTCGCCGGCCTGGGCGTGCTGAACGTCGTCGTCCTGGACACCCGCGAACGCGTGCACGACCTGGGCGTACACAAGGCCCTCGGGATGACGCCAAGGCAGACGACCGCGATGGTCATCTCCTCGGTCGTGGTCACCGGCCTGATCGGCGGCGCGGTCGGCGCGGCGGTCGGGGTGGTGCTGCAGCGCACGGTCCTCGGCGCCATGGGCAGCAGCGTGGGCTTCACCCTGCCCGGCTCGGTCGTCAACGTCTACCAGCCGGCCGAGCTGCTGCTGTTCGGCTTCGGTGGGCTGGTCATCGCGGTGGGCGGCGCGCTCCTGCCGGCCGGCTGGGCCGCCGGCACCCGCACGGTCACCGCGCTCCGCACCGAGTGACACCCCGTCGAGAGGAATGGACCATGACTCACTCCCTGCCCGTACGGCTGGCCCGCGCCGCCGTTGCGATCACCGCGGGATTGCTGGTGCTGGCGGCGAATCCCGCGCCGGCGCCGGCGACCACCGGCGACACCCTGCACCTGGCCCGGCCGACCGGCCGCCACGCGGTCGGCACCACCGCCGTCTACCTGAAGGACACGTCCCGCCCCGATCCGTGGGTGCCGGGCACCGCCGCCCGCGAGCTCATGGTCACCGTCTGGTACCCGACCGACGCACCGGGCCGGCGCCGCGCCCGGTACATGACCCCGGCGGAGTCCAAGCTGTACGTGCTGGGCAAACGGAACACCGAGCTGCCCCCGGAGATCCTGAGCACGGTGCGCACCAACGCGTACGTCGACGCGAAGCCGGCCGGCCGGGCACACAGCCTGCCACTGGTCGTGCTCTCGCCCGGCTACACGCAGCCCCGCGGCACACTGTCCAGCCTGGCGGAGGAGCTGGCCAGCCACGGCTACGTGGTGGTGGGGATCGACCACACCCACGAGACGTACGCGGTCACCTTCCCCGACGGCCGGATCGCCACCTGCGCCACGTGTGACCTCGTCGAGAACGACGCGTTCTTCCACAAGCTGTACGGGGTCCGGGCGGCCGACGTCTCCTTCGTGCTCGACCGGCTGACCGGCCCGCGCCCGGCGTGGCGGGGCAGCGGGCTGATCGACGCCACCCGGGTCGGCATGTCGGGTCACTCGGCCGGCGGCGCGAGCTCGATCGCCGCCATGGCCGCCGACCGCCGCATCGACGCGGGGATCGACATGGACGGCGCGACGCGGAGCATCGTCCCGGCTGGCGGCCTGTCCCGGCCGTTCATGTTCATCGGGGTGCCGGAGCACTCCCCGGGTGGCCACGACTCCTCTTGGGACGACGACTGGAGCCGGCTGACCGGCTGGAAGCGCTGGATGGTGGTGGCCGGCACGGTGCACTCGTCGTTCACCGACCTGGCGCTGTTCGCCGACCAGCTCGGCATCGACATCGGGGCGACCACCACCGGGCCGCGGGCGAACGAGATCACTCGCCGGTACCACCTGGCGATGTTCGATCTGCACCTGCGCCACCGGCCACAGCAACTGCTGGACCGGCCGTCGTCCCGCTACCCGGAGGTCACCTTCGCCGCGCGGTAGCCGGGCGGCCCGGCGCGATGTCTCCACGCGCGTCGGGCCGGCCGGGTCCGCCGGGCTATCGCTTGCCGATGGCCTTGCGGTAGTCGTTGTTGAGGCGGCCGATCAGGGTCAGCGGGATCCCCTTCGGGCAGACCGTCGTGCACTCGCCCATGTTGGTGCAGCCGCCGAAGCCCGCGTCGTCCTGGGCCTGCAGCATGTCCACCACCCGGCTGTCGCGTTCCGGCTGGCCCTGGGGGAGCAGGCCCAGGTGCGCCACCTTCGCCGCGGTGAACAGCATCGACGAGCCGTTCGGGCAGGCCGCCACGCACGCGCCGCAGCCGATGCAGGTGGCCGCCTCGAAGGCCGCGTCGGCGTCCAGCTTGGGGACCGGGGTGGCGTGCGCGTCCGGGGCGGTGCCCGTCGGCGCCGTGATGTAGCCGCCGGCCTGGATGATCGTGTCGAACGAGCCGCGGTCGACCACCAGGTCCTTGACCACCGGGAAGGCGGCCGCGCGCCACGGCTCGACGTCGATCGTGTCGCCGTCGGAGAAGTGCCGCATGTGGAGCTGGCAGGTCGTCGTCGCGCGCTCGGGGCCGTGCGCCACGCCGTTGATCATCATGCCGCACATGCCGCAGATGCCCTCGCGGCAGTCGTGGTCGAACGCCACCGGGTCGTCGCCGTCGAGAATGAGCTTCTCGTTCAGGACGTCGAGCATCTCCAGGAAGCTGGCGTCCGGGGAGATGTCCTTGACGTCATAGGTGACCATCTTCCCGGCGGAGGACGGGCCCTGCTGGCGCCACACGCGTACCTGGATGTCCATTACTTGTAGCTCCGAGTGCTCGGGTGAACGTATTCGAAGTCGAGCTTTTCCTTGTGCAGCGTCGGCGTCTCGCCGAACTCCCAGGCGGCGACGTAGCCGAACTCGTCGTCGTGGCGCATGGCCTCGCCGTCGGGGGTCTGGCTCTCGGCGCGGAAGTGGCCGCCGGCCGACTCGGCGCGGTGCAGCGCGTCGATGCACATGAGCTCGCCCAGTTCGAAGAAGTCGGCGACCCGGCCGGCCTTCTCCAGGTTCTGGTTGAGCTCCGCGCCGGTGCCGGGCACCTTGACCCTGGTCCAGAACTCGTCGCGCAGGCCGCGGATGAGGCTGATCGCCTTGGTCAGGCCCTCCTCGGTGCGTTCCATGCCGCAGTACTCCCACATGATGTGGCCGAGCTCGCGGTGGAAGGAGTCGACCGTGCGGTCGCCGTTGACGCTCAGCAGCTTGTCGAGGCGGTCGGTGACCTGCTTGCGCGCGGCGACGACCTGCTCGTGGTCCGGGGAGATCTTCTCGAACGGGCCCGCGGCCAGGTAGTTGTTGAGCGTGTTCGGCAGCACGAAGTAGCCGTCCGCCAGGCCCTGCATCAGCGCGGACGCGCCGAGCCGGTTGGCGCCGTGGTCGGAGAAGTTCGCCTCACCGATCACGAACAGGCCGGGGATGGTGGACTGCAGGTCGTAGTCGACCCAGAGGCCACCCATCGTGTAGTGCACCGCCGGGTAGATGCGCATCGGCACCTCGTACGGGTCCTCGCCGGTGATGCGCTGATACATCTCGAAGAGGTTGCCGTACTTGGCCTCGACGGCGGGCTTGCCCAGCCGGCTGATCGCGTCCGCGAAGTCCAGGTAGACGCCGAGCCCGCCGGGGCCGACGCCGCGGCCCTCGTCGCAGACGTTCTTCGCCGCGCGGGAGGCGATGTCGCGGGGGACCAGGTTGCCGAACGAGGGGTAGATCCGCTCCAGGTAGTAGTCGCGGTCCTCCTCGGGAACGTCGCCCGGCGCCCGCTTGTCGTCGCCGCGTTTCGGCACCCAGACCCGGCCGTCGTTGCGCAGCGACTCGCTCATCAGGGTGAGCTTGCTCTGGTGCGCGCCGGACTCGGGGATGCACGTCGGGTGGATCTGCGTGTAGCAGGGGTTGGCGAACAGGGCGCCCTTGCGGTGCGCGCGCCAGCCCGCCGTGACGTTGCAGCCCTTGGCGTTGGTGGAGAGGAAGAAGACGTTGCCGTAGCCGCCCGAGGCCAGCACGACGGCGTCCGCCAGGTCGGTGGTGATCTCGCCGGTGACCAGGTCGCGGACCACGACGCCGCGGGCCTTGCCGTCGACGACGACGAGCTCCAGCATCTCGTGCCGGGCGAACATCTCGATGTTGCCGAGCCCGATCTGCCGCTCCATCGCCTGGTACGCGCCCAGCAGCAGCTGCTGACCCGTCTGGCCCCGGGCGTAGAACGTGCGGGACACCTGGGTGCCGCCGAACGAGCGGTTGTCGAGCAGGCCGCCGTACTCGCGGGCGAACGGCACGCCCTGCGCCACGCACTGGTCGATGATGTTCACGCTGACCTCGGCGAGCCGGTACACGTTGGACTCGCGGGCGCGGAAGTCGCCGCCCTTGACCGTGTCGTAGAACAGCCGGTAGACCGAGTCGCCGTCGTTGCGGTAGTTCTTGGCGGCGTTGATGCCACCCTGCGCGGCGATCGAGTGCGCGCGCCGGGGGCTGTCCTGGTAGCAGTACGAGCGGACCCGGTAGCCGGCCTCCGCCAGCGTCGCCGCCGCCGAGCCGCCGGCCAGGCCGGTGCCGACCACGATGACGGAGAGCTTGCGGCGGTTGGCCGGGTTGACCAGCTTCGCGGAGAACTTGCGGCGCTCCCAGCGGGTCTCGATCGGCCCGTCCGGCGCGGCCTGGTCGGCGATGTCCTCGCCGTCGATCCAGAACGACATGGTCAGTCCACCAATCCGGTGAGTACGGCGAACGGCACCGACAGGTAGCCGACCACCAGGACGACGGAAAGCAGCAGCGCGGCGCCGCGGGCGAGGCGCTCACCGCGGGCGGTGCGCTGACCCAGCGTGCGGGCCGCGCTGAACAGGCCGTGCCGCAGGTGGAAGCCGACGGCCACGATGGACAGCACGTAGAACAAGGTCACGTACCACTGCTCGGCCTTGAAGTCGGCGATGACCCGCGCGGACGGATCCGAGCCGGCCGGGGCCGGGTTCAGCGTGCCGGTGGTCAGGTCGAGCAGGTGGTAGATCACGAAGAGCACGATGATGACGCCGCCCCAGCGCATCGTGCGGGCCGCGTAGCTGCCCTGCACCTTGGGCCGGTGGACGTACTTCACCGGCCGGGCCTTCTTGGCGCGGCGGGTCAGGATCACGGCCGCGACGATGTGCCCGACGACGGCGACGACCAGGCCGAAGCGCATGATCCACAGGAACCAGCCGTGCGGGAGCAGCGGCTCGGCGATGGTGCGCAGCCAGTGCGCGTAGTGGTCGAACGCCTCGGCGCCGAAGAAGATCTTCAGGTTGCCGATCATGTGGGCGTACAGGAAGCCCACGAGCAGCAGCCCGGTGACCGCCATGAGGATCTTCAACGCGAGCGAGGAGCGCGCGCCGCGGCGCGGCGCGGGCCTGACCGTCGCCCGCGGAGCTCTGGGAGTGCTGATGTCTACCGCCACACCCTGAACGCTAGGAAGCTCCGGGCGATTCGTCTAATGCATGATCGTCTGGGTAATCATAGACGTAGGCTATGGAGGTGCAGCTCCAACAGCTCAGATACTTCGTAAAAGTGGCAGAAATGCGGCACTTCACCCAGGCGGCCGACTCGCTGAATGTCTCTCAGCCAACTTTAAGTAAGCAGATTCACACCCTCGAAGAGACGCTCGGCGCCCCCCTCTTCGAGCGCGTGCGGGGCGCGGTCGCCCTCACCGCCGCCGGCGACACCCTGCTGCCCCTGGCGCGCCGGATGGTCGCCGACGCGGACGCCGCCCGCGACGCGGTTCAGGAGATCGTCGGGCTGCGCCGGGGCCGGGTCCGGGTCGGCGCCACCCCCAGCCTCTGCTCGTCGCTGGTCCCGATGGTGCTGCGCCGGTTCCGCACCGAGCACCCGGACATCGAGCTGCACGTCAACGAGGGCAGCTCGCAGGACCTGATCACCGACCTGCTGGCCCGCGACCTCGACCTGGCGCTGATCGTCCACCCGGAACACGGCGTCGACGCGTCCCTGCACGCCGCACCGGTGCTGCGCGAGAGCCTGGTCGTCGCGTCGGTCGCCACCGGCCCGCCGCCGACGGCCAACCCGCAGCTCGCCCTGACCGAGCTGCGGGACACCCCGCTGGTGATGTTCCGGCCCGGCTACGACCTGCGCGACGTCACCCTGGAGGCGTGCCGGCGGGCGGGCTTCACCCCGCGCTTCGCGGTCGAGGGCGGCGAGATGGACGCCGTGCTGGCGTTCGTCGAGGCCGGGCTCGGGGTGGCGCTGGTGCCCAGCATGGTGCTGGTCAACCGGCCGCTGCTGCGGGCGACGCCGCTGGCCCCGCCCGGGATGCGCCGCACGATCGCGCTGGCGCACCGACGCCGGGCGGTGCTGCCGCACGCGGCGGAGGCGCTGCGCGCGACGCTGCTCGACCACATCGCGACGGGCGAGCTGCCGTTCGGCGTCCAGCCGCTCTGAGCGGGGCCCGGCCGGCTCTCGCGCCGGCCGGGCGGTCGGCTTTCGTGCCGGCTGGGTGGTCGGCTTTCGTGCCAGCGCGGTGGCCCGCTTTTGCGTCGGCCCGGCGGCCGGGTTGGCGCCGCGGCGTGCCGCGGAAGGTCGGTGGTGGGTCAGCGGAAGGCCTCGGCGTGGTCGGCGGCCCAGTCGGCGAAGGTCCGGGCCGGCCGGTCGAGCAGGTCGGCCACGGTCGTCGAGGACGGTCCCGGGGCGAGCGCATAGTCGGCCAGCGAGCCCAGCAGCCGGTCGGGGATCTCCGCCGGCAGGCCGGCGGCGAGCATGCCTTGGCGCACCTGCTCCGGCGCGAGCTCCGCGAAGGTCAGCTCGCGGCCGGTGGCCCGGCCGATCGCCTGGACCTTGCCGGCCTGGGTGAGTGGTTGCGGCCCGGTGAGCAGGTACGTCCGCCCGGCGTGCACGGGCTCGAGCAGCGCCCGTACGGCCACCGCGGCGACGTCACGCTCGTCGACGGTCGAGGTGACGGCCTGCGGGTACGCGCCCCGCACGACCCCCGTCCCCCGGATCTGCGGCGCCCAGGCCAGCGCGTTCGCGGCGAAGTCGGTGCAGCGCAGGATCGTCCACTCCAGACCCGACCGCTGCGCCGCCTGCTCCGCCGCGCGGAACTCCGCGATGAAGCGGGGGTCGCCGGCCGGGTGGGCCACAGTGGCTGCCGACAGCACCACCACCCGCTTGGCGCCGCGCTCGGCCGCCCGGGCCAGCAGCTCCGGGGTGGCGGCCCGCGGGCTGTAGAGGACCGCCTCGACGTGCGCGAGCGCCTCCAGCGGCGTGTTGCGGGCCGGGTCCCGGGACACCCCTGCCCCGCGGTCGCCCAGCAGCCGCATCGCCTCGCGGCCGACGTTCCCGGTGGCTCCCGTGATCAGCATCATGACAAGCTCCTCAGTTTGCTCGACAGCCGTACGATATGAATCTCATAGTAAAGTATTTTGGAGTCCATACAATATGGCGAACGTAACATCTCGGCGGCGTCTCGTGGCCGCCGTGAAGGAGTCGCTGCGGCTGGCGCGCAACCAGCTGTCGGTGTTCAGCCGGCAGGTGGCCACCCGGCTCGAACTCAAGGACGCCGACCTGGACTGCCTCGACCTGATCGACCGCGCGGGCCCGCTGAGCCCGACCGCCCTGGCCCGGCTCACCGGCCTGCACCCGGCCACCATGACCGGCATCCTGGACAGGCTGGAGCGCGGCGGCTGGATCATCCGCGAGCGCGCGGAAAGCGACCGGCGGGCGGTGCAGATCCGCTCGCTGCGGAACCGCCAGGGTGAGCTCTACGGCATGCTGGCCGGGATGAACCGCTCGATCGACGAGATCTGCGCGGACTACTCGGACGCCGAGTTGGCCGTGGTCGCCGACTTCCTGCGCCGCGCCACCGACGCGGGCCACGCGGCCGCGAAGGAACTACCGTGACGCGACCTGCTCGGCGGTGGTGATCTCCGGGATGCTGACCACCAGGTCGAAGGCGGCGGCCTCCGCTCAAAGCGGCTACTTGTTACTGGTCGTACGACCGCAGCCCGGCCAGGCTTGGTCGAGGTGACCGGTGGGATCGGTGACGTCAGCCGGTTCACCAGCCGCTCTCACTTCGCGTCCTGGAACGGCGCCGCACCGATCGACGCGTCCTCCGGCGACCAGAACCGGCACCGGCTGTCGCGGGCCGGGAACCGGTGTATCAACCGGGTCCTGCACATCATGGCCGTCGTCCAGCTGCGTAACGACACCGAAGGTCGCCGCTACTACCGACGCGAAGTCGCCGGATGTCACCGTGTGTGGCGGACGGGATTAGCTTATCTGCCACCTGGGGCCGGACGGGGGTGCGAACATATTGGGGTGGCTTTCTGCTACCGTTTCGCGGCGGCAACGGCAGACGGCTGTGAACGTGCTTCGCATATTCGCTGCTCGCTGTGGCCGGTCATTTGGAATACCCCGCCGATTCATTTGAGTGGTCGGATGTCCCGTCCATGGGGCACGCCCCGACTTGTAGCCGTCAAGGAGTTTGGCCATGCCTGCAGATCGCCTTGCCTCGGCGGAGAACACATGGCGCCGGAGCCGATACTGTGTAGGAGAGAGCCACTGCGTGGAAGTCGCGGTCGTTGACGGAGGCGTCGGTCTGCGCAACTCCAGGTCACCGGGAACGGTTCTCACCTTCGACGGGGTGGAGTGGCAAAACTTCGTCGCCGGTCTCAAGTCTGGTGAGCTGCGGCTTGCGCGTTGATTGTCGAGCCGGGTGCTGCTCGTACCTCCGAGGTGGCGGTCCAGCCTTGATTGCTCGCAGGTATTCCTCGTTGGCGAATTCCTGAAATCGTTCGCGGTGGGTTCTGTTCTGCCCGCGCCGATGCCAGTCGCCGTGTCTTTCGAAGAACAGTCGAGGAACCTCGCTGTCAAAGAAACCCCGGAGATATTCCCGCGCCTGCCGTTCATCGATCTTCTTGAGCTCCCACGCCCGGGCCCAGCTTTTGAAGATATTGCTGCAATAGTAGTAGAGGTCTTCCTCGATTCCGTCCGGAGCCACCCGGGCGCCCCAGCATTGCCGATACCGAGGATTCTCGATTGCCAGCAGGACGAGCGTCTCATTGAACTCCGCGTGCCTGCACCCGCCGGCTGCACCGCCCCGCCCTGCCAGCTCACCCCCCGAAGGAATTACCGTGATGCGACCTGCTCGGCGGTGGTGATCTCCGGGATGCTGACCACCAGGTCGAAGGCGTCCAGCACCGGCGTGTCCAGGAAGCCCTCGCTCAACCGGATCTTCTCCGGGCCGGGCATCCGGCCGCGCGCCGCCCGCAGGTCCACCACCTGGGGCACGGTCGGCGGTGAGAAGGCGGCCTCCACACTGTCCGCCGGCGCCGGTGGCAGGTCCGCGCCGATGATCGCGACGCCGCCGGGCGCCTCCGGGTCGGCCCGGCGTGCGGAGGTTCGGCCCGTCTGCGCGGTCACCGCCATCGACACGTAGTCCCGGCCGAGGCGATGGGCGAGGTGATGGCCCATCGCCGAGAGCGCGAAGGCCGGAGTGACGACCGGGCTGCGCTGGATGTGCGTGTTGTGCGCGGCCAGCACGATCTTCGTGTCGGGGCCGAGCAGCTCGAACACCGTCTCGGCCATGCCCCGGTCGCGGGCGGCGACCTTCGGATGGGTGAACTCGCCGTCCGGTCCGGCCGCGAAGCCGCGTAGCCCCTGGTCCAGCAGCCGGGCCAGGCGTAGCTCGTGCCGGGCGACCCGGTATGCCTCGGCGCCGGCGGCCGCCGTGTACTCGACGGCGAGGGCGTCGAAGCGGGTGGCCAGGTCGGCCAGCAGGGCGGTGGCCCGATCCCGGTCGGCGCGGTCGATCCCGGCGTACGCGGTGTAGGCGAGCAGCGTGTGCTCGCCGGCGTAGGCCCGGGCGTACCCGGCGATCCGGTCGACCAGCGGCACGGCGTCGGCGTCGATCTCGCTCAGGTAGCGCCGCAGGCTGTCGAGCGCCGGCAGCGGCGAGGCGGTCGAGCCGGGAACGTCCACTCCGGAGAAGCGCAGCGGCAGCGGCGACGACCGCATCCAGCGGAGCTGGTCGCGCATCTCCGGGCAGCGGCCCATCCGGTACGTGATGCCCCGCTCGGCGAGTTCGTCGAGGTCACCGGGCCCGCCGCGGACCCAGGCGTCCACCGCGAGGCCCTCGCTGAAGCCGGACTCCATCGCGAAGACCGTGAAGCCGCACCGCTCGGCGAGGAACCGCAGCAGCCGGTGCCGCCACTGGTAGAACTCGCGGACGTGGTGCGCGCTCTCCCCGACGGCGACGACCCGGGCGTCGCCCACCAGCTCGGCCAGCGGCTCGAGATCGTCCAGCGGCGCCTCCGGATCCACGGTGCCGAGGGGGATCGAGCGTTCCGCGACAAAAGCGGTGAAGGCGGCAGACATCCCGGCACCTTATCGGGCGGGTCAGCTCAGGCGGGGCCGATCTCGTCCGCGACGATCTTCGCGGACAGCGTCACCATCGGCAGGCCGCCGCCCGGATGGGTGGAGCCGCCCACCAGGAACAGCCCGGCCACCGGCCCACGGTTCGCCGGCCGGGTCAGGCCGCCCGCCGTACCGTAGATCGCCCCGCCCGGCGCGGCCGTGGCGTCCGCCAGATCCGCCGGGGTCCGGGTCTCGGTGAACAGCAGCCGGTCCCGCACGTCCAGCCCGCGAGCCGCCAGCACGTCCAGGATGTGCCGCGCGTAGGCGTCGGCGAGGCCGGGCCGGCGCCAGTCGACCGCCCCGAACGACGTGCCGTGCCGGGGCGCGTTCACCAGCACGAACCAGGCCTCCGTGCCGTCCGGGCGCACCGCGGGATCCGCCGCGCGGGTCACGAAGACGGCCGGGTCCGACGGCGGCCGGGCCCGGGCGCCGGTGCCGGGGGAGCCGAAGACCGCGGCGAACTCCGCGTCGTAGTCGCGGGGGAAGAAGACCGTGTGGTGCGCCAGTTGCGGGGTCTGCCCGCGGACGCCGAGCAGCAGGACGAAGCCCGCCAGGCTGCGCGCGGCCAGCCCGCCCAGCCGGGCCGGTGCCGGCAGCAGGTCGCGGTAGACCGAGAGGGCGTCCACATTGGCGACCACCACGTCGGCGTCGACCTCGGCGCCGGAGCACAGCCGCACGCCGGTGGCCCGGCCCGCGGCCGAGCGGATCCGCTCGACCGGCGATGAGGTGACGACCTCCACGCCCAGCGACCGGCAGCGGTCGAGCAGCGCCGTCGCCAGCACCCCGAGCCCGCCGGCGAGATACCAGCCGCCGAAGGTCAGTTCCGCGTACGGGATCGCGGCCAGCGCCGCCGGGGCCCGGCGCGGATCGGCGCCCGTGTAGGTCGCATAGCGGTCCACCAGCATGCGCAGCCGCGGGTCGCGCAGGTGCTGCCGGCCCAGCGACCGCAGCGACCGCCAGGGCGCGATCGCGGCCAGGTCGCCGACCCGCCAGGACAGCGCGGCCAGCGCCGCCGGGGTGACCTCGCGCTGCAGCACCGAGCGCCACGAGGCCCGCCAGATCCGCTCCGCGCGCACCCAGAACCGGGCCCAGTCCGCCCCGGCGGCGGCCCCGAACGCGGCCTCGACGCGGGCGCGGAACACGTCCGGATCGGACGAGGAGTCCAGCACCGAGCCGTCCGGGAAGCAGTGCCGCACCACCGGGTCCAGCGCCACCGGCGACAGGTCGAGGCCCAGGTCGGCGAAGACCTGCGGCAGCGTGAGCAGGCTCGGGCCGGTGTCGAAGCGGAAGCCGTCGCGCTCGTAACGGCCCAGCTTGCCGCCGACTGTCGCCGCGCGCTCGTGCACGGTCACCCGGTGCCCGGCGGCGGCCAGCCGCGCGGCGACGGCCAGCCCGCCCACCCCGGCCCCGATCACCACAACCCGGCTCATGCCAGCGGCCCCCGCTCCGTCGCGCCACGACCGACCGCATCCCGGCGGTTCATACCGGCCGCCCGCGCCAGGAGAGCCGGCCGCGCCGGCGCAGGGCGAAGGATCGCACCACCAGGGCGCCGAAGAGCAGGATCGAAACCGGCTGGGCCAGGGCGTCGGGCCAGGCCCGGCCGCCGGTCGCCCGGGCGGAGACCACCCGGCCGGCGACCCCGAGCAGGTACGCCGCCAGCGCCCACCCGGCCAGCTCCACCGCCCCGGCGCCCACCAGCACCACGGCTGCCACCGGCGGCACGACGTAGAGCAGCACCAGCAGCCCGACCACGGCGGCGGCCCCGGCCGGGGAGCCGAACGACGCCCACATCGACTTGCTGTAGCCGTCGCGCAGTTCCGCCCACGAGGAGTACATCAGGCAGTCGGCCAGCGCGGAGCCGTCGGCGAGGGCGATCCGGCCACCGGCGCGCTTGACCGCCCGGGCCAGTCCGATGTCTTCCAGCACGTCGTCGCGGACCGCCGCGTGCCCGCCGGCCCGCTCGTAGTCCGCCCGGTCCAGCACCAGCCACTGGCCGCCGGCCGCGGCCAGCGCCGGGCGCGGCGAGCGTTCCATCGCGCGCAGCGGCAGGAACGTCAGCCACGACCATTGCAGCAGCGGCTGCACGAGCCGCCCGGCCCCGACGATCCTCGGGTACGGCGACAGCAGCCCCACCCCGGCGGAGCGGAGCAGGTCGACACCGCCGGCGACGGCGCTCGGGGCGAGCACGACGTCGGCGTCCACGAAGACCAGCACGTCCACGTCACCAGCGGCGGCCGCGAGTTGCGCGCACGCGTGCGGTTTGCCGAGCCAGCCGGCCCGCAGCGGCGCGCCGGTCAGCAGCCGCACCTTGTCCCCGGCGACCTCCCGCACTACCTCCGCCGTGCCGTCGGCGGAACCGTCGTCGAGCACGAGGATCTCCAGATGCGGCACGCCGGTCTGGCCCAGCAGCGCCGTGAGGCATGGGGTCACTCGTTCCGCCTCGTCGCGCAGCGGCAGCAGCACGGCGACCCGTTCGGTGGTCGCCGCCCCGGCACGCGGGCGGCGCAGCAGTCCGGCGTTGACGATCGCGTGCCCGGTCAGCACGATCAACGGCAGCAGCGCCAGCCACGTCATGCCCGCACCCGTCGGAGCGTCGGCCATCTCATGCCCGTACCCGTCGGAGCGTCGGCCATCTCATGCCCGTACCCGTGGAAGAGCGCGCCGGAGCAGCAGCGGAAGCACGACCGCGCCCATGCCCGCGCCGCCCCACAGCGCCGAGGCCGGCAGGCCGAGGAAGACCGCGTGGGCGAGCACGGAGGAAGCGTACGTCCACCACCAGAGCGCGAGCATCGGTGTGTCCCCCGGCAGGACCACGGCGGCGCGCGGTCCCGCGGCGGCGGCGAGGCCCGCCATCAGCAGCACCGCGAAGCCCAGCCAGCCCAGGTAGTTGCCGACCGGGATGCCGGGCACACCGGGCAGCGCGGGCGTCGGGGAATCCCAGGTCCAGTAGCCCTCGGCGACCATCTGCGGATCGAGGAACAGGTCCCACGCCGCCAGCCCGGCCGCGGCGAGGGCGATCCGCGCCGGCGTGGACCGGGCCAGCCGCAGCGCCGCCAGCCAGGCCGGCCAGGCCATCCAGGTCCAGGCCAGCGGGATGATCAGCGGTACGCCGAGCAGCTTGGGGCCGAGCTGGCCGGAATAGTCGTAGGTGCCGAACGGGAAACCGGTCGCCACCCCGACCGCCTCCACCGCGAAGCCGCCCAGCGTCGCGGTCGCGACCAGCGCCGCGGCGCCGCGGACCCCGCGGGTGAGCAGCGCGTGCGAGACCGACAGCAGGTAGCCGAGCACGACGGTGAGCACGGTCAGGCCGGCGCGCAGCCCGCCGCCGGTGAGCGGATAGCAGATCTGGGTCAGGACCAGCCCGCCGAGCAGTGCCCACGGTAAGGCCCCTGCCACGCTCGAATAACGAACTCGCATGGGTTTTCCGCCGCGGGCGGGCTCAGATGCCGACGATGCCGGGGGCGTCCTCGACCGCCGGCCGCCCGGCCAGCGGCAGCCCGCGCCCGAGGATCGCGAACGCCCGCTCGTCGCCGGGGAAGATGAAGTCGCGCAGCACGTCCTCGAAGCCGAACCGCCGGTACAGCCGCCAGGCCCGGGACTTCAGCTCGTCGGCCTCCGGGGTGGAGAGCAGCACGGTCGCGCCGTCGGCCATCGACAGCAGCGCGCGCAACTGCCGGGCGCCGATGCCGTGGCCCTGCGCGCTGGGCTTGACGTGCAGCTCGACGACCTCGAAGCAGTCACCCAGCCAGCGCCGCCGGCCGGCCTCGTCGAGGGCGGAGCGGACCTGGTCGTGCCACCACTGGCCGGGTCCGGAGACGTAGCCGTAGCCGAAGCCCGCGAGGTGACCGTCGGTGGTCAGGGTGGCGACGGCCCGGAAACCGGCGCGGCGTACGTGGGCACCGATGTACCCGCGCCGGGTCTGCAACAGCTCGGCGCGGTAGCCCATCGCCTCGCCGTACACGCTGACCACGTCGTCCAGCCGCCGGAGCATGTCGTCCGGCTGCCAGGGCACGAGCCTCATCGCTCTGCTTCCTGTTCATTGCTGAGCAGTTCGGATATTTCGCTCTCCGCCGCTGGGTGGCGGCTGGAGTCCTGGACCGGCAGTCTGGTCCGATGGCGATCGGTCCGTGCTCGCAAGATCTGCTTCACCACGCGGTGCGGGGTGTGCAGGCCGATGTCGCGGTCGGCGGCTCGTTGCAGGACGTTGATCGCGGCGTTCACGTCGGCCTGCCACACGACCCTGCACCAGGTGCAGTGAAACCGGTCTCCGCTGCGGTTCCCGAGGGTTCCGCAGCGATGACAGGCTTGTGAGGTGTAGGCGGCGTTGACGTGCACGAGCGCAGAACCTCTGCGCTGCGACACGTTGGTGAGTGCTTCGGCGATGACCCCTTTGGTCCAGGCCGCCAAACGCCGGTTGGTGTTACGGCCGAAATTCTTGCGGCCGGCGAACGTTTTGGTCAGGTCCTCGGCCACGACAGTGGAGGCCTTGTCGACAACCTGGTGCACGGCGGTGAAGGTTTCGGTGCGGACCTGGGCTTCCCACCGGGCGGCTCGGCGTTCGCGTTTCATCGTGCCGAGGTTGTTCCGGTGGATCCGGTCGGCTTTGCCGTGGTCGCCCCGGGCGGCTGCATTGTTGGCGATCGAGCGCAGCCGGGCGCGGGCGCGGCCCTTGGCCTTGCGGTAGTCGGACTCTGCGGTCAGGAGCTTGCCAAGACGCCGGCCGTGGTGGTTGCCGTCGGAGTCGGTCAGGGCCTCGGTGTAGCCCTTGTCCACGCCGATCGCGCGGGCGCCACAGGGTCGCTGCGACGAGGGCATGTCGGCGGCGTCGATCTGGTAGTGGATCTCTACCCGGTTGTTGCGCAGGATCAGCCGCAGCGTGCCGGCCGGGGCGACGGTGGTGTTCAGCGGGATGCGGATCATCTTGCGCTGCACCAGGCCGGGTACGGCCAGCCACAATCGGCCGGACTCGTCGGCGCGGGTGTTGTGCTGGTCGGCGCGGACAACGATCTGGTTGCGGGTCCGGTTGTGGCCGCGAGCCAAGTACTTGCGCATCAGCCGGGCCAGGAACGGATCGTCGGCCCACCGGCCGGATTTCAGGGCGGTGAATAGCCGTTTGTGTTCGGCCGGGTCGGTGGTGCGCCGGTACACGGCTCGTTTCACGGCGAGCTGAGCGGCGGCCCGGCTCGCGGCGATGCCAGCCATCGCGTCGCGGACCGTTTCCTTCCATGCGTTCGCGAGGACCCCGAACTGGACGTGGGTGCCGTCGGCCAGCCACCGGTCACGGACCTGCCGGTCCGACAGTGCGGCCCCGCCGACCGAACCGTAGCGCTGCCATACCTCGGAGCGAACCCGGCCCAGATGGCGGCATTGCTCGGCCAGAGCCGTGTACTTACCGGTGTTCAACCGGTGTGAGTACGCCACCCTGGTAACCTTCATGAACGCTACTGTACGTCCATGTACTTGAACTACCATAAGAGTATGCAGAACAACATGAATGAGGTCAGCTTGGCAG
Organism: Actinoplanes sp. ATCC 53533; assembly: GCF_003947245.1. Lineage (NCBI taxonomy): Bacteria > Bacillati > Actinomycetota > Actinomycetes > Micromonosporales > Micromonosporaceae > Actinoplanes > Actinoplanes sp. ATCC 53533. The sequence continues at coordinate 25,698 of NZ_QHHV01000029.1, forward strand.
CGGCTCGAGCCCAGCTCGCCGACGTGGTGCACGCCGCGTCTACCCGCGGCCGAATCACCTACCTCACCAACCGAGGCCGCCGCGTAGCCGCCATCGTCCCGCTCAGCATCGCCGAAGCCGCCGAACAGGACCACCCGACCACCGCCTAGCCCTGTCCACGGCACGTAACCACAGACAGGTCCAGGCAGGAAAACAACCACTAGTCGAAGCTCCTTCTCACCAGCCCAAATCTTTCCAACCCAGCACGGCCTTGTCGCCGCTGATGCCACGCACCGCGAACCGGGCGAAAAGCTCCTCGGCATACCACCGGGCGGCCGGGGTGCGCGCGATCACAGCACGGTGCTCCGGCTGACGGTACGCGAACCCGGTCAGCTCCGCCTCGGTGCGCCAGAGGGTGACCGTGCCCTGCCAGCCGATCGGCGCCTCGCCGATGCCGAAACGGGCCAGCAGACCGGGCGCCGCGGCGAGCTCCCGGGCGACCGGCGGAACGGCCCGCCAGAACGTCAGGGCCCGCGCCGGGCGCAGCCGGGCCCGGGTCAGCGCGAGCACCGGCCCGTCGGTGCGTCCTCCCGACGGCGCGCCGAACGGGCTCCGCCCGGACCAGCTCCCGCGGCTGGTCAGCGGGGTCAGCTCCAGCCGGGCCGACCCGTCGGCCAGCGCGTCCCAGGCGGCGGCCACCCGCCCGAGGTCGCCGCCGGCCGGATCGTCCCAGGCCACCACGGCGGCGTACCGGGTCGGATCGGCGTCGCCCGGCCCGAAGCCGGTCCCGGTCCCGGTGCCGAGCAACTTGCCGAACCGCACGCCGGGCAGCGCTCGCAGCCGCCGCCGGTCGAGCGCCATCCGCAGCAGGGCACTGCCCAGCGCCCGCCGCGGCACCCGCCACACGTGCAGGGTGACCAGCGGCGGGACGTCGTTCATGGGGGCACCCGGCTCAGGCCACGTCGGTCGCGGCGCCGCCGGTGACGCGCAGCAGCTCGGCGTAGGTGATCGGGAAGACCACCTGGGGTACGCCGCCCGCCGCCCAGATCTCCGGATACTGGGCGAGCGCGGTGTCGACCAGGGTGCGTACCGGCTTCGGGTGCCCGAGCGGGGCGACCCCGCCGATCGCCTGCCCGGTGTGCGCCCGGACGAACTCGGGCGTGGCCCGCCCCAGCTTCGCCACGCCCAGGCCGGCGGCGACCTTCCTGGTGTCGACCCGGTGGGCGCCGGAGGTGAGCACGAGCAGCGGCTCACCGTCCGCGTCGAAGATCAGCGAGTTGGCGATCTGGCCCACCTCGACACCCAGGGCGGCGGCGGCCGCGGCGGCGGTGTGCACGCCCTCGTCGAACACCACCATCCGCGGCGCGCCGCCGTCGGAGGTGCGGGCGTCGGCGTTCTCCAGAGCGGCCTGCACGGCCAGCACGTTGGGATGACTCTCCATTCGTTCATTGTGCCGGGGCTCCGCCGTGCGGTTGGCGGCGCTGTGCCCCGTACCGGATCAGTCCTTGACGCCGACCGCCTCCGCGCTCGTCTCCCACAGCCGCGCGGCCCGCACGGGGTCGGCGGCCCGGGCATCCGGCCGGGTCACCTTGTGGCCCACGTAGTAGGCCCCGTCGGTGACCTCCGCGGTGGTGAGCCAGGTCAGCAGGTCGCCGGCCTGCTCGGGGGTGGTCAGGAACGGCGCGACCCGGTAGAAGAACCGGGTCACCCCGCCCACGCCGAAGTTGCTGCGCACCACGCCCGGGTGGAACGACACCGAGGTGATCTCCGGCCAGCGGCGGGCCGCCTCCGCCGCGAACAGGATGTTCGCGGCCTTGCTCGCCCCGTAGGCGCGCCACGAGCTGTAATTTCCGGCCGAGCCGACGAGGTCGTCCGGGTCGAGCTTGGCGCCCTGGTGCGCCCGCGACGCGGTGTTGATCACCCGGCCGTCGCGCAGCGCCGGCCGCAGCAGGTGGGCGAGCAGGAACGGCGCCAGGTGGTTGCCCTGGATCGTGGCCTCGAAGCCGTCCGCGGTGCGGACATAGGAGCCCACCATGCCGCCGGCATTGTTCGCCAGGACGTCGATCTTCGGGTACGCGGCCAGCAGCTTGGCGGCCAGCTCCCGCACCTCGTCGAGCGCGGCGAAGTCGGCGCGGAACTCGTCCGGCTCGGGCCCGGTGGCGGCGGCCCGGACGGCGGCCATCGCGGCGCCCAACCGGCGGGGATCGCGGCCGACGACGACCACCTGCTCGCCCTGGGCGGCGAGTTGCCGGGCCGCGGCCAGGCCGACACCCGAACTGGCGCCGGTGATCACGATCGTGCGGGGCATGGGGACTCCTCGGGTCTGGGCTGTCGTACCCATCGTGCATCCTGACACCGGTGATCGGTTCCGGGCCGGTCCGATGAAAAGAGATCGATGAGCACCGAGATCAATGTGCCAGGGTCCGTGGAGACCCCGGTGCAGGCGCCGCCGCCCGCGCATGCCGTCACCCGCTGGCTGCTCGCCCACCGGGTCCAGCCGGTCGGCCCGGAGGCGGCCGAGGGCTCGCACACCCAGCCCTGGTGGAAGGTCATGGCGCTGACCGGGGTGGACTATTTCTCCACCCTGTCCTATCTGCCGGCCATCGCGGCGCTGGCCGCCGGGGCGCTGTCGCCCCTGGCCACCCTGCTGATCGTGGCGCTGACCCTGCTCGGCATGCTGCCGATGTACCGGCGGGTGGCGCAGGAGAGCCCGCACGGCCAGGGCTCGGTCGCCATGCTCGAGGATCTGCTGCCATTCTGGCGCGGCAAGCTGTTCGTGCTGGTCCTGCTCGGTTTCGTGGTCACCTCGTGGATCATCACGATCACCCTGTCGGCCGCCGACGCCACGGTGCACATGTCGGAAAATCCGTATCTGCCGGGCTTCCTGCACGGCCACGCGGTGCTGATCACCATCGTGCTGCTGCTCATCCTCGGCTTCGTCTTCCTGCTCGGCTTCAGCGAGGCCGTCCAGGTCGCCATCCCGCTGGTGGTGGTCTTCCTGGTGCTGAGCGCGGTGATCACCGTGGTCGGCCTGGTCGACGTGTTCACCACCGCCGGCGCGCTGTCGACCTGGGTGGACGCGCTGGGCGCGCACGGCACCGGCTTCTTCGACCTGCTGGGCCCGTCCGTCCTGGCCTTCCCGGCCCTGGTCCTGGGCCTATCCGGCTTCGAGACCGGGGTCAGCATGATGCCGCTGATCGCGGCGCCGGGCGAGTCCGCCGCCGACCGGCTCAAGGCGCGCATCCGCAACACCCGCAAGCTGCTCACCACCGCCGCGCTGATCATGAGCGGCTACCTGCTCGCGACGAGCTTCGTCACCACCGTGCTGATCCCGGCGGAGGAGTTCAAGGAGGGCGGAGAGGCCAACGGGCGCGCGCTGGCATACCTGGCCCACGAGAAGCTGGGCGAGGTCTTCGGCACCGCGTACGACATCAGCAGCATCCTGATCCTGTGGTTCGCGGGCGCGTCCGCGATGGCGGGCCTGATCAACATCGTGCCCCGCTACCTGCCCGGCTACGGCATGGCGCCCGAGTGGGGCCGCGCGATCCGGCCGGTGGTGCTGGTCTACACGGCGATCAGCATCGGCATCACGATCGTCTTCGGCGCGGACGTGAACGCCCAGGCCGGCGCGTACGCCACCGGCATCCTGGCGATGATGGTCTCGGGCGCGGTGGCCGTGGCGATCTCGGCGGCCCGCCGCCGCCGGCACGTGGCCACGGCCGGCTTCACGATCCTCACCCTGATCCTGCTGTACGCCCTGGGCGAGAACATCGTGGAGAAGCCGGACGGCATCGCCATCTCGGCGGTCTTCGTGGCGGCGATCATCGTGGTCTCGCTGATCTCCCGGGTCAGCCGCACCACGGAGTTGCGCGCCGACCGCATCGAGTTCGACGAGCAGGCCAGGCGGTTCATCGCGGATTCGATCAGATACGACGGCGAGCTCAACGTGGTCGCCAACCGCCGCCAAGCGGGCGACGAGCAGGAATACGCGGCCAAGGAGCACGAGCAGCGAGGCATGAACCCGGTGCCGGGCGCGGCGGACATCCTGTTCCTGGAGATCACGGTGATCGACCCGTCGGAATTCAGCGAGGTCCTGCGCGTCCACGGCGAACAGGTGGGCGAACACCGGGTGCTGAGGGTGCAGAGCCCGGCAGCACCGAACGCGATCGCCGCGGTGCTCCTCGCCCTCCGCGACGCGACGGGGGTCCGCCCGCACTGCTACTTCGAGTGGGCGGAGGGCAGCCCGCTGGTGCACCTGTTCCGATATCTGTTGCTGGGCAGGGGCGACACGGCGCCGGTGGTCCGCGAGATCATCCGCAAGAGCGAGCCCGATCCGGCCCGCCGCCCCGGCATCCACGTCGGCGGCTGACCCCGGTCTGCCGTCCCGGCCGCTACGCCGGTGGTTGGCACTGCTCTGTCTTGGTCTTCATGTCGGTGGCTGATCTCGGTCTGTCGGCTTGGTTTTATGTTGGTGGTTGGCCTTGGTCTGTGGTTTTGGTTTTTATGTTGGTGATTGGCCCTGGTCTGTCGGCTTGGTCTTTTATGTCGGTCTCGGTCTCGGTCCCGGAGTCGGCGTGGCCGGCGGCTCCTCGCGGCCCGGGCCGGCTGGTTGAGCCGGCCCGGGCCCATGCGCGTCTCGATCAGGTGCTCACCTCACCAGCGGCGAACCGGTCAGCTGCCAGTTGCTCGAACCCTCGCCGTCACGGTCGAGGTCGTACTGGACGTATCCGTCGCCGCTCCAGCCGCCGGTCAGTGACGAGGTGACCTCGGTGGTCCCGCACACCCAGGCACCCGAGCGGTTGGTGTTGACCCGGCCGGCGATGCTGCAGGAGCCGGTGGCGTAGTCCCGGTCGTTGCGCTCCAGCCGGTAGTGCAGCACCAGCTTGTCGAACTTGCGGTCGCCGTCGGTGGAGCTGCTGCCCCCGTCCTGCCAGCCGACCTGGATGTGTGCCGAGCGGTGCGGCCCGCTGTTCGCCACGCAGACCTGGACCTCGAGGTCGGTGTTGTAACCCGGCGTGGCGAAGGACTTCTTCTGCTTCGGGGTGCAGCTGGTGTCGGCGTACGCGGGCGCGGCGCCGACGAGGACGCCCCCTGTCACGATCATCGTCGCGGTGGCCAGCGCCATCAGCGGCCGGGAAGTGTGTCTCATCTCGATGCTCCTTCGCGTTGCGCTCGGGAAACACCAGACCAGAGCACGGGCTCCTCGGGGTAGGTGCCGAAACGGCCACCGATTTCTCCCCTACGGAGACGATGGTGTTGGGGGTGGTCCGGGCCGGCTCGCGCATCCTTCCCTGCGGAGACCACCGTGTGCGGGGTGGTCGCGTTGGCCCGCGAAGCCGGACGGCGACTCGGGTGACGTCCGGTTTCGCGGTGGCGGCTGAGCGACGCGATCCGTCACCGCTCCGGTGGAGGTTTGCCGGCGGTCTGGGCTGCGAGTTCTGTTGGGCCGGCGCACCTGCCCTGACCAGCGAATTCCTCCCTCCCTGCCGGGCTCGCGCAAAGGTGATCTCCAGCTGGCCCCGGGCGCTGCCGGGGGACCCCGCACATGTTGCTTTTTTGTCGTACCCGGGGTGTACTCTCATTCGTAGTTAGAACGAGTGTTCGATTGGTTCGAACTCCTGTGCCAGCAGGGCACTCGGACTGACTACCTGGGAGTCGCGTTCGCGGCGGGGCTCCTGGATGCGGCGCCCGCGAAGCGTCGCACGCGAGGTCCGGGCATTCGCGGGTCCGGGCCAGCACAAAGGCAGGACCGTCGTCCGCTGTTCTCGACCCCCGAGCGGCGGGCGACGGACCCGCCGGCAAGTCCGGCCGGGTGTGGTGTGGGGAAGCTTCACACCCGGCCGGCTGCCACACCGCTGTGCCTTCCTCTGCAGCGGATCGGTTCGACCTGCACGTCGGATGCGAACACACGCGAGGAGACGACCATGGTGAGCAACCAGGCCCACCCGGTGCCCACTCTCAGGCCGCCGAGCGCCTACCCGAGCCCGATCCCGGGCCCGGTGGCAAGCCCCGGCCCGCTGGCGCACGCGCCTACGGCGGCAGCCCAGGCGGCACCCACGGTCCCGGCCAACCTGCTGCCGCACCGCACCCCGGCCCAGCTGCTCGCCATCTCCCGGCAGGGCCTGGTGGAAGCGGCCCGCACCCGCCCGGACGGCCTGCGCTATGCGGCGGCCCACCTCGCGGCACTGCGCGCGGCGGCAGCGGTCCTCGCGGCCCGCGCCAGGCCGGCGGCGCCGACGAAGCGCAGCCGGGTGACGAGCGCCTGGTCTCTCCTGGTCCTGGTGGCACCGGAGTTCAGCGACTGGGCCAGCTATTTCGCCCTGGCCGCGACCAAGCGGGCGGCGGCCGAAGCGGGGATCCCCCGGGTGGTCAGCGCTCGCGAGGCGGACGACCTGCTGCGCGCGGCAGAGCGCTTCGTCGCCCTGGTCGAATCGGCCCTGGGTGTGGCCTATCAGCCGACCCTGGAAGCCGCCTAGATGATCTATTCCAAGCAGCAATGAGAGGCTATCGGGCGCTTCGATAGATCTTGGTTGCTTTTGGCTCGCACTGGGCCACCTGGTTACCAAGACCGCAACGCGGAGCCCTCGGCCGAGGCGAGCCCGGCAGCCGCCATCGCGGCCTCGCACCCGATCGGCCGGGATCGGTCGTCGAGGTGGCCCGGCTCCGCCTGGCTGCCTCGCGAGGGGAAGCCGCCGGGGCACCACTGTGGCCGTTCCGGAAGACAAGCTGCCCGAGGGGCCGACCACTGCTGTCCAACAGTCGTGGCGTGGGTGGGCGCACGACTCCTCGCGGTCCGGCCGGTTCCGGGAGCCACCCTGTCGGTGTGTCGCCTTGTCGGTGTGTCGCGCGAGCGGCCGGCTGATCGCTGTCCTCGACGCCCATCGGCATGGGCGCTGAACTGGTTGCAGGAACCGTGGTCGGCGAGGCGGACAGGCGCCGCAAGGAAAGAGGCGGCACCCGGATCTCATCGCACCACACCGGCGTCCCATAGCCACAAAGATCAACTTCGATAAACGCAACAACGGAGCGGAAAATGGCCGGGCGCATGATCAACGGTGCTGCGGCCCTCGCTGAGCTGATTCGGCCGGCGAGTGACACCGGAGAGCCCGGGACGCAGCGGGTGCTGCCGGTGCTGCCCGAACTAAGCAACCTGCTCCCGAGCCGCGGACTGCGCCGCGGCAGCACCATCGCGATCGGCATCACCCCGGGAGCCACCGTCCACCAAGGCGCCCTCCCCACCCCCGCACCCTCCACCCCCACTTCCGCTCCCATTTCTGCTCCCGCTCCCGCTCCCACTTCCGCTGCGGTGCCGCTCGATGGCGGCCGTGATCTTGGAGGTTTTGGGCTTGGAGGGCGCCGTGATTCGCCAAGATTTGCTCCTGCCGCTGATGCGGAAGCCGCGAAGGGTTTGCGCGGCAGGGACCCTGCCCCGGCAAGCAGGTCGAGCAGCGACTTCTCCGGTGCAGGGCCTTCCGACGGCGCTTCACTTAGCGGAGGTGCTGTTCCTCACATCTCGAGCGGCGGAGGGTGGGCTCAGGACCGCCGGGGCGGCGGTCCTGCCGAGGAAGACGCGGTGGTCGGCGGCTCTGCCGACAGTGCTTCGCACTCCCGGAGCCTTTCGCTCGCTGAGGGCAACTCGCTCACTGGCGGAATCTCGTTCGGCGGGGGGAGGTCTTCGTCGCTGCGGGGGACGTTGCCCGGCGCTGGCCATGCCGCTGCCCGGGGTGCCCTGCTGACCGGGAGCGGGAGCACTTCTTTGCTCCTAGCGCTGCTCTCGGCCGCGAGTAGCGCCGGTTCCTGGTGTGCCGTCGTCGGCGTTCCCACGCTTGGTGCGCTTGCCGCCGCGGAGAGTGGCATCGCTCTGGATCGGCTTGCGCTTGTGCCTGATCCCGGCCCCGAGTGGCCGACTGTGGTCGCCGCGCTCATCGATGGTGTTGATGTTGTCGTCATCGCCGTGCCGGGGCAGGTTTCCCCCTCCATCACCAGCCGGCTGGTTGCCCGGGCCCGGCAGCGGGGGTGTGTTCTGGTGCCCTACGGGCGCTGGGACGGTGCGGATGTGACGCTGCAGGTCACCCAGGGGCATTGGGAAGGTCTCGGCGCGGGGCACGGCCGGCTGCGGCGTCGCAAGGTCACCGTTGTTGCTCGCGGCCGGGGCACGGCGGCCCGGCCCAAAGAGATCACCATGTGGATGCCGGGGATCTCCGTCGCGCCTCCCCATGATCCCGCTTCTGGCACTCGTCCCCGGCCCACCGCAGTCCCGTCGCCGGTCACCACCGCTGACGAGCCGCCGCCGTCTTTGACCCCGGCCGCCGCCACCGTTGTGGAGTCGGCGCCGTCTTCGACCCAGGCGATTATCGCTGACAAGCCGGCGCTGTCTTCGGCCCAGGCGACCAGGGAGTCGACGGGCTCCGCTCTGCTCGCGTCTGTCACGCCGATCCTTTCCGCGGCATCAGCTTCGCCGCCGGCTGCGAGCGCCGAGCCTGCGGCGGCAAGGCGTCTTGCCGCCGGTGAGCGGCGAGCGGGGGTGGGGTGCGCGTGAGCGGGCCTGTCGGGGTGCGGACCTTGCTGCTTTGGTGTCCGGATTGGCCGGTTGTCGCCGCGGAGATTGTTGATGGGGTTGTTGCTTCCGGGGCCGTTGCCGTTCTGCATGGGAACCGGGTTCTTGCCTGCTCCGAGGCCGCGCGTGCCGATGGGGTGCGGCGTGGGCTGCGGCGGCGGGAGGCGCAGAGTCGTTGTCCTCAGCTTGTTGTTGTCGATCATGATCCTGGGCGGGATGCCCGGGCTTTCGAGCCGGTGGTCGCCGCCGTCGAGGAGGTTGCCGTCGGGGTCGAGGTTATTCGGCCGGGGGCTTGTGCGCTTGCCGCTCGGGGGCCCTCGCGATACTTCGGGGGCGAGGAGCTCGCCGCCGAGCGGATCGTTGAGCAGGTCGCTCAGGCCTGCGCCGTCGAGAGTCAGGTCGGGATCGCCGATGGGGTTTTCGCCGCCGGGCTCGCCGCGCGTTCTGGGACGATTGTCGCCTCCGGGCGTACCCGGGAGTTTCTTGCCGCCGTGCCCGTCGATGCGCTGGAGCGGCCCGAGTTGGCCGACCTGCTCCGGCGGTTGGGGGTCAAGAGTCTCGGGGATTTCGCCGCGCTGCCCGCTTCCGATGTGCTTACGCGGTTCGGGTTCGACGGGGCGCTTGCGCACCGGCTCGCCGGTGGCCTCGATCATCGGCCGCTCGCGGTGCGGCAGCCGCCGCCCGACCTGGATGTCAGTGACACCTACGACGAGCCGCTCGAACGGGTCGACGTCGCCGCGTTCGCCGGCCGGGTGCTGGCCGAGCGGCTGCACGACCGGCTGGCCGCGCACGGGCTGGCCTGCACGCGGCTCGGCATCGAGGCGGTCACCGCCGACGGGCAGGAACTGCACCGGGTGTGGCGGCACGAGGGCCTGCTCACGGCCGCGGCCATCGCCGAACGCGTACGGTGGCAGCTCGACGGCTGGCTCACCGGCGCCCGCCGGGGCGCGCCGAACCGGCCCACCGCCGGGCTGGTCCGGCTGCGGCTCGTCCCCGACGGCGTTCTCGTCCATCTCGGGCTGCAGCCCGGCCTGTGGGGTGACGCCGGCGCCGAGCGGGAACGTGCCCATCGCGCACTGAGCCGCATCCAGGGTCTGCTGGGGCCGGAGGCGGTGCTGACGGCCGTGCTCGGCGGTGGCCGTTCCGCGGACGATCAGGTGCGCCTGGTCCCGTGGGGTGACGAGCGCACCCCGGACCGGCCCACCGGCGAACCGGCCACCCCGCTGCCGGCACTCGAACCCGCGGTGGTCGCCCTGACCGATCCGCCCGCGTTGGTAGCCCTACCAGCACCACCGGCCGAAAAGGACGCTGCCGGAAGCGACGGCCGGCCGAAGGCTGGTGATGAGGACGCCGCCGGAAGCGACGGCCGGCCAAAGGCTGGTGATGAGGACGCGGCCGGGGGCGACAACCGGCAGAGGGCTGGCGATGGGGGCGCGGGTGGGGGCGGCGGTCGGCGGGGGACGGGCAAGGAGGCCGTGCGGGGGAGGCAGCGCAAGCGGCCCGTACCGATGCCGCCCTGGCCCGGTCGCCTGCCCAGCCCCGCGCCCGCCCTGGTTCTTCCGCAGGCCCTGCCCGCCGTCGTGCTCGATGCCGACCGGCGGCCCGTCGGTGTCAGCGCCCGGCTTGAGCTCACCGGCGACCCCGCCTACCTGCTCCTCGGTGCCGCCGGTGCCGGCGCTCCCGTCGAGATTACCGGCTGGGCCGGGCCGTGGCCGGTCGATGAGCGCTGGTGGGCCCCGGCCGAGGCCCGCCGCCGGGCGCGGTTCCAGGTCGTTCTCGGTGACGGCCGGGCCTTGCTGCTCTCCCTGGTCTCCGGGCACTGGGCGATCGAGGCCATCTATGACTAACGGGGCGAGACAGTGAGTTCTATGACTAACGGGGCGGGACAGCGAGTTCTATGACTAACGGGGCGGGACAGTGAGTTTTCATAATCCGCGGATGCCGTGGTCCACGTTGGAGGGCACGCTCTCCGGCAAGCGGCACCTGCACGTCGTCGATCCGCTCGCCGTCGACGGGGACGGCGGGGATTCCCCCGCCTGGAGTCGCAAGCGGCAGCCCTATCAGGCGCCGGTGCTGGCTCGGGCAGCCAGTCGCGACCGGTACGCCGAGCTGCACTGTCACACCAACTTCAGTTTCCTGGACGGTGCCAGCCATCCCGAGGAGCTCGCCGAGGAGGCCGCCCGCCTGGGGCTCACCGGGCTCGCCGTCACCGATCATGACGGGTTCTACGGGGTCGTGCGGTTTTCGGAGGCCGCCCGCGAGCTGGGGCTGCCCACCATCTTCGGCGCCGAGTTGTCGCTGGATCTCACCAGGCCGCAGAACGGCGAGGCCGATCCCGAGGGCCGGCATCTGCTCGCCCTCGCGCACGGGCCCGAGGGGTACGCCCGGCTGGCCCGCACCATCTCCCGCGGTCAGCTCGACGGCGAGGAGAAGGGCAAACCGGCGTACGGCGACCTGGAGGACGTCGCCGCGGTCCTGCGTGACCACGTGCTGGTCCTGACCGGTTGCCGCAAGGGCAGTGTGCCCCGGGCGCTGGCGCGGGGCGGGGTGCCCGCCGCCGCGTACGAGCTGGACCGGCTTGTCGCTTTGTTCGGCCGCGGCAACGTCGCGGTGGAGCTGAGCGCGCACGGCGATCCGTACGATGACGACCGTAACGACGCCCTGTACGAGCTGGCCCGCGGCCGCGGGATCGAGGTCGTCGCGACCAACAACGTGCACTATGCGACCCCCGCGCGGCGCCGGCTGGCCACCGCGCTGGCCGCCGTGCGGGCGCGGCGCAGCCTCGACGACATGGACGGCTGGCTGCCCGCCGCCGGCACCGCCCATCTGCGCAGCGGTGCCGAGATGCGCCGGCGGTTCGCCGCCTATCCGGGTGCGGTGGAGAACGCCGCGATGTTCGGTGATGATCTCGCCTTCGATCTCAACCTGGTCGCGCCGAAGCTGCCCGACTTCGACATCCCGGCCGGGCACACCGAGATGAGCTGGCTGCGGGAGCTGACCATGCGGGGGGCGCGGGAGCGGTACGGGCCGCCGCAGGCGCATCCGAAGGCGTACGCGCAGATCGAGCACGAGCTGAAGATGATCGAGGAGCTGAACTTCCCCGGGTACTTCCTGGTGGTCTACGACATCGTGAAGTTCTGCCGGGACCAGGACATCTACTGCCAGGGCCGGGGCTCGGCCGCCAACTCGGCGGTCTGCTACGCCCTGCGCATCACCAACGTGGACGCCGTCGCGTACGACCTGCTCTTCGAGCGGTTCCTGGCCCCCGAGCGGGACGGGCCGCCGGACATCGACGTCGACATCGAGTCCGACCGCCGCGAGGAGGTCATCCAGTACGTCTACCGCCGGTACGGCCGGGAGCACACGGCACAGGTGGCCAACGTGATCTCGTATCGCCCGCGTTCCGCCGTACGGGATATGGCCAAGGCTTTTGGTTTCTCGCCCGGGCAGCAGGATGCGTGGAGCAAGCAGATCGACCGGTGGGGCGGTCTTCAGTCCGGTCAAGGGTGGGGGCGGGGTGGTCGGCCCGGGGTGGCGTCGGTCGACAATGAGGACATTCCCGCCCACGTCGTGGCGTTCGCCAACGAGGTGCAGAATTTTCCCCGGCACCTGGGCATCCACTCCGGCGGCATGGTCATCTGCGACCGGCCGATCATCGAGGTGTGCCCGGTGGAGTGGGGGCGGATGCCGGGGCGCACGGTGCTGCAGTGGGACAAGGACGACTGCGCGGCGATCGAGCTGGTCAAGTTCGACCTGCTGGGGCTGGGGATGCTGTCGGCGCTGCACTACGCGTACGACATGATCGAGTCCGACCTGGACATCGGCACCATGCGGCTGGACGATCCCGAGGTCTACGCGATGCTGTGCCGGGCCGATTCGGTCGGGGTCTTCCAGGTGGAGAGCCGCGCGCAGATGGCGACGCTGCCCCGCCTCAAGCCGAGGGAGTTCTACGACCTGGTCGTCGAGGTCGCGTTGATCAGGCCGGGCCCCATCCAGGGCGGCTCGGTGCACCCCTTCATCAGGCGCAAGAACGGCCTGGAAGACGTGAGCTATCCGCATCCGCTGATGCGCAACGCGCTGGAGAAGACCCTCGGCGTGCCGCTGTTCCAGGAGCAGTTGATGCAGCTGGCCATCGACGTCGCGGGCTTCGACCCGGCCGAGGCCGACCAGCTGCGCCGCGCGATGGGCTCCAAGCGGTCCGTGGAGAGGATGGAACGGATCAAGACCCGGCTCTACCAGGGCATGGCCGAGCGCGGGATCACCGGTGAGCTCGCCGACGACCTGTTCGTGAAGCTGTCCGCGTTCGCCAGCTACGGCTTTCCGGAGAGCCACGCGATGAGCTTCGCCTACCTGGTCTACGCCAGTTCCTGGCTCAAGCGCTATCACCCGGCGGCGTTCTGCGCGGCCCTGCTCAACGCCCAGCCGATGGGCTTCTACTCGCCGCAGTCGCTGGTCGACGACGCCCGCCGGCACGGCGTCGAGGTGCGCCGCCCGGACATCAACCGCAGCGCCGCCGCCGCGGTCCTGGAGTCGACCGCGCGGACCCGCTGGGGCGGCGAGCCCGGGGAGCCGCCGCACGCCTGGGGGCTCGGCGGCCCGGCCGTGCGGATGGGACTGAGCAGCGTCCGTACCCTCGGCGACGACCTGGCCAAGGCCATCGAGGACGAGCGGCGCGCGCACGGACCGTACCGGGATCTCGCGGATCTCGCGCGCCGGGCCGGATGCTCGACCGCCCACCTGGAGGCCCTCGCGACCGCCGACGCCTTCGCGGGTTTCGGCCTTTCGCGGCGCGAGGCACTCTGGGCGGCGGGGGCCGCCGCCCAGGACAAACCGGACCGCTTGCCGGGTACGGTCACCGGCATGACCGCCCCGACGCTGCCCGGCATGGCCGAGGTGGACAAGCTGGTCGCGGACGTCTGGGCGACCGGCCTGTCCCCGGACGCGCATCCCGCCCAGTTCATCCGGGCCGAGCTGGAGCGCGCCGGCGCGCTGCCGATCGCGCGGCTGGGCCGGGTCGAGGCCGGCACCCGGATCCGGGTCGGCGGCATCGTCACCCACCGGCAGCGGCCGGCGACGGCGGGCGGGGTCACCTTCATCAACCTGGAGGACGAGACCGGGATGCTCAACGTGACCTGTTCGCCGGGGCTGTGGCAGCGGTACCGGCGGGTGGCCCGCAGCAGCGCGGCGCTGATCGTGCGGGGGCGCCTGGAGAAGTCCGAGGGGGTGCTCAACCTGGTGGCGGACCGGCTGGAGGCGGTCACCCCGCCGATCAGCCCGGCCTCCCGCGACTTCCGCTGAACGGGCACTATATTTCCGTTCTGCGCGTCCTGCACCTTTTCTGGCGTAGACCGGATGCGCACCGAAATGTGTCATCGGGGAGACCGTCATGATCCGTACCATCGCCGCCACGGCCGCCGCCGCCCTCCTGCTGGCGGCGGACCCGGCCGCCGCGGCCACGGCGAAGAAGACCGACCTCACGGTCAGCTACCTGGCGGATGCCGGCTACGCCGCCGCGGTGAAGCTGCGCTGCGACCCGGCCGGTGGCGCCCACCCGAAGAAGGCCCAGGCCTGCCGGTCGCTGGCCAGGATCGGTGGCGACCCGGCCCGCCTCAGGCCCGCCGCGATGATGTGCACGATGGAGTACGCGCCGATCACCGCCCAGGTCAAGGGCACCTGGCAGGGCCGCAGGGTGGACTGGTCGCACAAATTCGGCAACAGATGCGACATGAACCGGACGACCGGGGTCCTCACGGCCTTCTGAGCAGCGCCCGGCCGATACGCTGCGCAGGTGGACACCGCATCGACGCGAACCCCCCGCCCGCCCGTCACCGTGCGTACCGCTGCCGTCTGGGCCGTGCTGCGCCGCGAGCTCGACCGCAGCGCCGGGCGTGAGCTGACCGTGCTGGATGTCGGCGGCGGCACGGGCGGCTTCGCCGTGCCGCTCGCCGAGGCGGGACACACCGTCACCGTCGTGGACGCCAGCCCCGACGCCCTCGCCGCGCTGACCCGCCGCGCCGCCGACGCGGGCGTGGCCGACCGGGTCCGCGCGGTCCAGGGCGACGGCGACGCGCTCGCCGGGCTGGTCGCGCCGGGCAGCGCCGACCTGATCCTCTGCCACGCCGTGCTGGAGGTCGTCGACGACCCGGCCAAGGTCGTCGCCGCGATCGGCGCCGCGCTGCGCCCCGGCGGTGCCGTCAGCCTGCTGGTCGCCGGCCGGGCCGCGGCCGTGCTGGGCCGGGCGGTCAACGGCAACCTCGGGGCGGCGGCCGCGCTGCTGGGCGACGACGAGGGCCGGGCCGGCGTCCGGGACACCCTGCGCCGGCGATACGACGCGGAGACCGCGTCGGCGCTGCTGACCGCGGCGGGGCTCACCGTCGAGGAGATCCACGGGGTGCGCGTGCTCGCCGACCTGGTGCCGGCCGCCGTGGTGGAGGCCGACCCACAGGCGATGCTGGAGCTGGAGCTGGCGCTCTCCGCCCGGCCGCCGTTCCGCGACATCGCCTCCCAGCTGCACCTCTTCGCGCGGCGCCCGTGACCGATCACCTGCCGCCGGAGGCTCTCACTCCGGTGCGGCCCGCGTACGGGAGTGCCAGCCTGGCAGACCTGATGCCCAGCGTCAGCGCGGTGCTCGGGGTGCCCGGCGCCACGGACGTGCTGGGCCTCGGCGCTCAGCTGGCGGGCGTCGACCGGATCGCGGTGCTGCTGGTCGACGGGCTGGGGACGTACCAGATCCCGGTCGCCGCGGCGCACGCCCCGATCCTGCGCGAGCTGCCCACCCGGGCCCTGACCTCGGGTTTTCCCTCCACGACCCCGGTCAGCCTGGTCACTCTCGGCACCGGCGCGCTGCCCGGCGCGCACGGTGTCCTGGGCTTCACCCTGCGCAAGCCCGACGGCGGCATCCTCAACCACATCCAGTGGAAGGACGATCCCGACCCGGCCGACTGGCAGCCGCTGCCCACCCGCTTCGAGACGGCAACCGCCGCGGGGGTCAACGTCACCCAGGTGACCCGGCCGGAGTTCGAGGGGACGGGCCTGACCGTGGCCGCGAACCGGGGCGCCGCGTTCTCCGGCGGTGGCGACCCGCTCGCGCTGTCCACCCGGATGCTGGCGGCGCTGGCCCGGCCCGGCCTGGTCTACGGCTACCACCCGGACCTCGATCACCAGGGGCACGTGGCCGGGGTGGGCTCGCTGCCCTGGCAGGAGGCGGCGGTCGAGGTCGGGAGCCTCGTCGAGCGGCTGGTCGACGGGCTGCCGGCCGGTGCCGCGCTGCTGGTCACCGCCGACCACGGACAGCTCAACGTGCCTCTGGAGGGGCGTTTTGACCTTGGCTCGGACCCGGTGCTGGCGGCCGGGATCGTCGCGGTCTCGGGCGAACCCCGGGTCCGCTACCTGTACGTCGAGGACGGCGCGCGCGACGACGTGATCGCCGCGTGGCGCGGGGTGCTGGGCGACGCGGCCTGGGTGCTCACCCGCGAGGAGGCGATCGCGGGCGGCTGGTACGGGCCGGTGCCGCCGGCGCACCTGAGCCGGCTCGGTGACGTGGTGGTGATCTGCCAGGGGCGGGCGGTGGTTGTCGCCAGCGGGTGGGAGCCGCCGGCGGCCGGGCGGCTGGTCGGATACCACGGGTCGGTGACCGCGGCCGAGATGACCGTTCCGCTGGTGATCGTCCGCTGATCGGCTCTTCGCCGCTCGTGTCGGTGGCCGCCTGTTCCTGTGCCGTCGTTTTTTGTCGTACCCCGGGGATAGGTTGCTGATCGTGGGACGGAGTCAGGTCATCGGCCGGGGTCGTGATCCGCGGTTCGGGCCGGAGGCCGACGACGCGGGTTGCACGATCCTGCACGTCGACATGGACGCGTTCTTCGCCGCCGTCGAGGTCCGCCGCCGCCCCGACCTGCGCGGCAAGCCGGTCGTCGTGGGCGGGCTCGGCCCCCGCGGCGTGGTCAGCTCGGCCAGCTACGAGGCCCGCCGCTACGGCATCCGCAGCGCGATGCCGGCCATGCGGGCCCGGGCCCTGTGCCCGCACGCGGTGTTCCTGCCCCCCGACTTCACCGAATATTCGGCCGCCTCGGCCGCCGTCATGCGGATCTTCCGCGACGTCACGCCGCTGGTCGAGCCCCTCTCGCTGGACGAGGCCTTCCTCGACGTGGCCGGCGCCCAGCGCCTGCTCGGCCGCCCGGCGCTGATCGCCCGCGACATCCGCGCCCGGATCACCGAGGAGCAGCGGCTGACCTGCTCGGTCGGGGTCGCGCCGAGCAAGTTCGTGGCCAAGCTGGGCTCGACCCGGGCCAAGCCCGACGGCGTCATCGTCGTCCCGGCCGGTCAGGTGCTCGACTTCCTGCACCCGCTGCCGGTGGACGCGCTCTGGGGCGTGGGCGAGCGGGCCGCCGAGACGCTGCGCAGGCTGGGCCTGATGACGGTGGGTGACCTGGCCGCCGCGCCGCTGGGCATGCTGCGTGCCGCGCTCGGCGAGGCGTCCGCGGCGCACCTGCACGAGCTCGCCTGGGGGCGCGACTCGCGCCGGGTCGTCTCCGAGCACGTCGAAAAGTCGGTCGGCGCCGAGTTGACCTACGACACCGACGTCACCGACCCGGCGACGATCCGGCGCAGCCTGCTGGCGCTGGCCGACAAGGTCGGCGGCCGGCTGCGCGCCGGCGGCCACGTCGGCCGGACGGTGACGATCAAGATCCGGCTGGCGGACTTCCGGACGGTCAACCGGTCCCGCACGATGCCGACGAACACCGATGTGGCGCGGGAGATTTTCGCGACTTCGTGGGCGCTGTTCGAGGCGCTGCGCGCGAGCGAGCCGATCCGTCTCGTCGGCGTCCGGGTCGAGGGGCTCACCGCCGCGGCGTCCGCATCACGCCAGCTCACGCTGGGTGAGCCGGAGCGCGGCTGGCGCGAGGCGGAGGCCGCGACGGACGCCCTGGCGGCCCGATTCGGCCGCTCCATCGTCGGACCGGCCAGTCTTTTGGGACAAACCGATCAACGCAGAACCGAAAATCACCCGCACTCGACGGTCGTCCCGCTTTCCGACCCGCCAACGCCCTCGTAGACTTGCGGTAAGGCAGCCGGTCGGCTGTCTCGCACCATCGGCCCGCCTGCACCAACGCCGGGGGGCCGGACATGCGCCCGGGGAGGAATGCCGTGCCGCTCTCGGAGCACGAGCAGCGGCTGTTCGATCAAATCGAGCAGTCGCTTGCCGAGGACCCCAAATTCGCCTCGGCTGTGCGGGCCAGCGACCCGCGTTTCCACGCTCGTCGTCGACTCGTGGTCGCCGCGTTCGTGATCGTCGCTGGTCTAGCGCTGGTTGTCTACGGCACGGTGAGTAGCAACACGCTGCTCGGCGTGGCGGGATTCGTGGTCATGCTGGCCGCCGCAGCGTTCGGGATGCAGAGCCGCCGAAAGGGGCAGGCGCCTGACCTGCACGCCGTCGGTGGCACCGCGACCCGCCGCACCCGGCAGACCCGGAAGTCGGGCTTCATCGAACGACTCGAGGATCGCTGGCGTCAGCGTCCCGAGGGCCATCGCTAACCCCGACAACCAGCGGCGACGAATGGCGGCCATCCGGCCGCCATCGCCGTATCCGCACGCTCATCGTTGACGATGAGCCGCAACGCTCATCGGTTGACGATGAGCCGCAACGCTCATCGGTTGACGATGAGCCGCAACGCTCATCGGTTGACGATGAGCCGCAAACCGAAGCGGCGTCCCGGCGAGGGACGCCGCTCATTGCTACGCCCGGCCCAGGACGCCGCGGGGAACTCCGCCAGCCGCCGCGTGCCCTCCTCCACAGCCTCGCTGCGGGGAGATCTTGGCCCCAGCCCCGAGATACGGGGCTGCGTACCGCTGGGTGAACAATCCGTCCCACCTCCTGGCGTCTAACCTCTCAAACCACCCATTTCGTCGTCGCTCGGCGCGACCTTGATGAGCTGCGGTGCCGAGCACACCGCAGCGCTCCAAGATTGCGGCCGGGCCGCGCGGCACCGCTTCCCGACTCGACACACGGGCCGTGAACAAGCCGCCGGGTGGACGTGACCGTCCGTCAAGATCCTTTCGGTGGGGGTGTGTTCGTCTCTTGTTCGAGTGCACAGGCGGTGAAGGCCAAAGTTGATGGCTGGCCCCTTGATCGTCAAGCCGGGGCGTGCGACCGAGACGCCGCCCTGCCGGATCGAGATCCAACAGGGCGGCGTCGGTGGTGCGGGTGGCCCGGGTCAGCGGGCCTTGTTCGCCAGCAGGCGCCGAGGGCTGAAGCGGACCAGCAGGTCCCGGCCCCGGCTGAAACCGTCCACCCAGCGGGCCGACACGTCACCCATGCCCATCCGCCACCGGAGCAGCACCGACGGCGGCAGCACGATCGCGATCAGCCGGGTGCGCCTGGTCGACGTCTTGGCCAGGCCCTTGCGGACCTGGTGCAGCGCCGCCGTCAGCTCGCCGCCCTGCAGCGGCTGGCGGGCGTACCGGGCTCGCTCCTCCGCCCGGCCCAGCAGCGTCGCCGACTCCGCCGGGGTTTCCCGCAGGTCCGCCTCGCGGACCAGGCGCTGGGCCGTGTGCCGCGGCGTCTCCGTCGGGTCCACCGGCACGCGGTAGTCGACCATCGTGTCCACCAGCTCGTCCCACGCCGCGTGTGCGTCCTCGCGGGCGCGGACCGCCTCGGTGGTGACCACGACCTCGCGGGAGCCCGGCGGGGCCGGGCCGGTCGCCGCCACCGCCGCGGCCTTGGGGACCGTCGCCGCGTGCCGGCGCTTGCGAACCAGGACTCTGCGCAGGGCCGGCACCGCCAGCAGCGCCAGCACCAGCGCGATGATCGCCACCGTCAGCAGGACCGTCGGGGACAGGACCGACTGGCCGGTCGAGCCCGCCGCGTCGAGGCCGCCCGCGTCAGGGTCGCGGTCGGGGCGGTTCGCCGCGCCGGCCGACGACGAGGGGTCGGCGCCCGGTGCGGCCGTGGCCGTCGACGTCGCCGTCGGGGCCTGCACCGCGTCCGTGTCCGGGGCCCAGTCCGAGCGGCTCGAGCCGACCACGGCGGCCGCCGGGGTCGCGTCGAACGGCACCCAGCCGAAGCCGTCCAGGTAGACCTCGGTCCAGGCGTGGGCGTTGCGGTTGGTCAGGACGTACGCGTCGCCGTCGCGGATGCTGCCGCGGGTGAAGCCGAACGCCACCCGGGCCGGGATGCCCGCCGCGCGGACCATCCACGTCATCGCCGCCGAATACTGCTGGCAGTAGCCCGCCTTGCCCTGCAGGAACGCCGCGATCGCCGAAGCGCCGGCCTTCGGGTCCGCGGTCTGCAGGCTGTACGTGAAGCCGTTGTCCCGGGAGAAGTACCGGTAGATCGCCATGACCTTGTCGTACTCGGTGTCCTTGCCCTTGACCAGGCCGTCCACCAGCTCCTTGACCTGGGGGTCGTCCGGCGCCGTCGTGAACTGGGCGCGCAGCGGGTTGTCGCGCGGGAGCTCCTGGGCCGTGCGCAGCTCGGCGGCGGTGTATTTGGCCCGGACGTAGTCGAACGAATACTTCTTGCCCTTGGTGGTCGTGCGGTTGGAGTAGACCACCTGGGTGTTCGGGTCGTAGGACCAGGCGCCGTCGAGGCCGTCGGTCTCGATCGGCGTCGAGTAGACCGGCGCCAGGGTCTGGCCGAAGTCGTTGGTGATCTCCACCTCGGCGCGATACTGCTTGAACTGCCCGCCGGCCTCGGTGCCGCCCTCCCGGGGGTCCTCCAGGCCGCGGGAGAGCGGCCGGCCGTTCGGTGCGCGGTTGCCGACGCCGTCGGCGCTCAGCACGTCACCGACGCCGAAGCGCAGGTAGAACGGGTCCGGCTCGTTGGTCTTGACCCGGACGTAGTTGGTGACCTGGGTCTGGTTGAGCTGGCCGCTCAGCGACGCGAACAGGTTGATCCGCCCGGTGCCGCCGCTGCCCGCGCCGCCCGTGCCGGTGCCGGAGCCGACCTGGGTGAGCGTGTTGAGCAGGCCGGTGTTGAGGCCCGGGATGATCAGCGGCAGCAGCACGGCGGTGGCGACGCCGATGACGGCGAGCCGGCGCCCGGCCGCGGCCAGCGGCGAGGGCTCCCACACGTCGACGTCGCGGCCGTCGCCGGTGAACCGGCGGCCGAAGCGGCGGACCCGGTCCACGTTGTCGGCGACCAGCAGCCAGAGGAAGCCGGTAGCGCCGACGATGAACGGGAACACCGGGACGCTGTCGACGTAGACGGCGACCGGGACCGAGTAGATGGCCAGCATCGGCAGGCCGGCCAGGGCCGGCCGGCGGGCCACGACGGCGATCAGGTCGACCGCGATGGCGACCGCGCCGATGCCGAGGACCGCGACGAAGAGCAGGCCCTCGCGGTCCGGGACCGGGACGCCGTACGAGCGGGTGTCGTTGCCGGCGTCGCTGAACAGCGCGCCGAAGTGCTCGAACGTCGCCGGTGCCGGGATCAGCGACAGCAACTCGTCGCCGCTGGGGAACATCCAGGTCAGGGTCAGCAGCAGCACCACGACCATGCTGAGCGCCTGCGCCCAGGTGGGGAACCGCAGCGTACGGGTCAGCACCGCCGCGCCGGCGACCAGGCCGACCGCCAGGACGCACTGCAGCAGCCAGGTCCAGGTGTCGAAGATCGCCGACAGCGGTGCCGCCGCCAGCAGGGTCGCGGCCGCCGCCACGAGCCCCAGTCGTCGTCGCCCGGTCACCGTAGAACTCCCCTCATCGCCCGACCGTCTCCGCCATGGCCGCCCGGTAGGCGAACCCCTGCGAGCCGCGGCCGGCCGCCGGCCAGAGCGCGGCGAGCGAGTCGCCGTGCGCGACCGGCACCGAGCGCCAGCCGCTGCGGACCAGCGCCAGCGCCGTGGCGCCGTGCGCCCGGTCGGCCTCGACGCGGTCCGCGGACGTCATGTTCACCCAGGTCGAACTGTCGATCGCGAACCCGATGCAGGTCGCGCCGTTGCCCCGCAGCCCGGTCAGCACCTCGGCCTCGGCCACGCTGAGCGTGCCGAACAGGCCGATCACCAGGCCGCCGTCGGAACGCCGGCGGACCTGGTCGACCAGGACCGAGATGTCGCCGGCGTCGGTCAGCTTGACGTCGGCGAGGGTGTCCAGGATCGCGCCCTCGCCGCCGATCTCGGTGGCGTCGACGTCCACCCCGGCGCCGGTCACCAGGCGCAGCTTGTAGCCGGCCTGGCGCAGGTGCATGGCGATGCTGGCGGCCCCCGAGACGGCCCATTCGAAGCTCGCCGTCGGGCCCTCGCCGCGGTGCGCGGCCAGCCGGGTGTCCAGCACCACGGTGGCCCGGCTCTCCCAGGGCTGCTCCTCGCGGCGCACCATGAGCTCACCGGTGCGGGCCGTGGAGCGCCAGTGCACCCGGCGCAGGTCGTCGCCGCGCCGGTATTCCCGGGTCGCCGCGTCGTCCTCGCCGTGCACGGCCACCGAGCGGGCGCGGCTGTCGCCGGTGCCCGCGTATTCGCCGGCGAGCCGTACCGCCGGCAGCGGGACGACCTGCGGGATGACCGTGAGCCGGTCGACGCTGGGGAACGAACGGGTCAACTCGCACAGTCCGAACGGGTCGGTCAGCCGGATCACCAGCGGGCCGACCGGGTAACGGCCGCGCACGTCGGCGCGGACCGTGTATGCCACCGAGCTGGCCTGGTGCGCGCCGAGCCGTTCCAGCACCACCCGGGGCCGGCTGCCCAGGGCGTACGGCAGCCGGTCCTCCAGCAGCAGCGTGCCGGTGGGCAGCCGGGACATGTTCTGCAGGCGCAGGATGACCCGCGCGCTGGAGCCGACCGGCGCGCGGCCGGGCTCCAGCGAGCGGGTGCACGCCAGCTTGTAGCGGCTGCGGCCCACGTACGCCGCGGCCAGCAGCGGCAGCATGGCCAGCAGGATGGCCACGCGCAGCAGGTCCTTCTCCCCGAGGATGAACGCGGAGACGCCGGCCGCCGAGCCGGCGGCCAGGAAGGAACGGCCGCGGGTGGTCAGTCCCCGCATAGCCTCCCGCATGTCAGCGCCCCCGGGACTCGTACTGCCCGCGGGTGTCGCCGACCGCACGCGTGTCGTACGGCGAGCGGCTGCGGTCGTGCGGCAGGGGGAGCCGGTGCACGATCTCGGCGACGATGGCGTCGGTGGTGCGCCTGTTCAGCTGGGCGTCGGCCGTCGGGATGATGCGGTGAGCCAGCACCGGCACCGCCAGGGTCTGCAGGTCGTCCGGCAGGACGTAGTCGCGGCCCTCCAGGGCCGCGACGGCCTTGGCCGTACGGATGAGCTGCAGGGTGCATCGCGGCGACGCGCCGAGGCGGATCTCCGGCGCCTCCCGGGTGGCCGTGACCAGCGCGATCGCGTATTGCTGGACGGCTTCGGACGCGTGCACGTCGCGGGCGGTGGCGATCAGCCGGCGGACCAGGGCGGCGTCGGAGACGGCGCGCAGGTCGTTCAGCGGGTCGTGGGCACCGTGGCTGTTGAGCATCGCCATCTCGGCGCGCGGGTCCGGGTAACCCATCGCGATGCGGGCGGTGAAGCGGTCGCGCTGCGCCTCGGGGAGGGGGTAGGTGCCCTCCATCTCGATCGGGTTCTGGGTCGCGATGACCATGAACGGCGCCTGCAGCTCGTAGGTGGTGCCGTCGACGGTGACCTGCCGCTCCTCCATGCACTCCAGCAGGGCGGACTGGGTCTTGGGGGAGGCCCGGTTGATCTCGTCGCCGACCACCAGGTTGGCGAACACGGCGCCCGGCTTGAACTCGAAGTCGCGCGTCTCCTGGTTGTAGACACTGACCCCGGTCACGTCGCTGGGCAGCAGGTCGGGGGTGAACTGAATGCGCCGGACCGAGCAGTCGATCGAGCGGGCGAGCGCCTTGGCGAGCTTGGTCTTGCCGACGCCGGGCACGTCCTCGATCAGCAGATGGCCTTCGGCGAGCAGCACGGCGAGTGCCAGCCGGACCGTCGCGCTCTTGCCCTCGATGACCTGCTCGATGTTGGCCATGATGGCCCCGCTTGCGGCGAGGAACTCATCACTCGGCATGGGACCGCCGGGCTGGTCCCAGGTTGGCGTTGTCACGGGCCTCCTCCATGTCGTTCAAGCCCCTTCCTACGTGCCTACGTAGAAAAGGAACCGAAGGTTCGCGGGCGGCCGGCGGTCCGTGGGCCTCCGGCGCTCGCCGCCCGTTCCCAACAGGTTAGCCCGGTCACAGCAAGCTGCCGAGGGCGCATTAGCGTCAGTAACCGCCTGTGGTCAACTGGACACGCATATCGGATAGGTTACGAATCGGTAAGGTTGATACCGGTCGCCGCGAGAACCGGACGCCCGGTATCATGCAGTCATGGCTCGGTCGTTCCTGCTTCTTAGCAAGCCGTGTTGATCTCTTAGCAGAGAACAGCGCGGCGCCCCCTCCTGCGAGAGGGGCTTTTTTGTGCCCTGAAGTAGGTGATCCTGTCGACTGACTTCCAATGATCGAGATGGTGACGATGAGCGAGTCCGAGAGCAACGCGGACGTCCCGCCGTACCGCTACACGGCGGCCCTGGCCGCGGAGATCGAGCCCCGCTGGCAGGCCTACTGGGCCGACCGCGGCACGTTCCACGCGCCGAACCCGACCGGTGAGCTGGCCGACCCCGGCCACCCGCGCGCGGGGGCGCCGAAACTGCACGTTCAGGACATGTTTCCCTACCCGTCCGGCGCGGGCCTGCACGTCGGGCACCCGCTGGGCTATATCGGCACGGACTCCTACACCCGCTACAAGCGGATGGCCGGATACAACGTGCTGCACCCGATGGGCTTCGACGCGTTCGGCCTGCCCGCCGAGCAGTATGCGGTGCAGACCGGCACCCACCCGCGGATCACCACCGAGGCCAACGTCGAGCGCTACCGCGGTCAGCTGCGCCGGCTGGGCCTGGCCTACGACGAGCGGCGCAGCTTCTCCACCACCGACCCGGAGTACTACCGCTGGACCCAGTGGATCTTCCTGCAGGTCTTCAACTCCTGGTTCGACCCCACCGACTCGAAGGCCAAGCCGATCGAGATCCTGGTCGGGCAGTTCGAGGCGGGTGAGCGGGAGACCCCGGACGGGCGGGCGTGGGCCGAGCTGTCCGGCACCGAGCGCCGCCAGGTGATCAACGACTACCGGCTGGCGTACGTCAGCGAGGCGCCGGTCAACTGGTGCCCGGGGCTGGGCACCGTGCTGGCCAACGAGGAGGTCACCCCGGACGGGCGCAGCGAGCGCGGCAACTTCCCGGTCTTCAAGCGCAGCCTGAAGCAGTGGATGATGCGGATCACCTCCTACGGCGACCGGCTGGTCGACGACCTGGACACGCTGGAGTGGCCCGAGCCGGTCAAGCTGATGCAGCGCAACTGGATCGGCCGGTCCAAGGGCGCGCACGTGGACTTCCCGGTCGGCGGCGACGATGTGATCAGCGTCTTCACCACCCGGCCCGACACCCTGTTCGGCGCGACCTACATGGTGCTGGCGCCCGAGCACACCCTGGTCGACTCGGTCGTCCCGGCCGCCTGGCCGGAGGGCACCAAGCCGGCCTGGACGGGCGGGCACCCGAGCCCGGCGGTGGCGGTGGCGGCGTACCGGATCGAAGCCGCGGCCAAGACCGAGGAGGAGCGGACCGCCGACGCCAAGGTCAAGACGGGTGTCTTCACCGGCGCGTATGCGACCAACCCGGTCAACGGCGCGCGCATCCCGGTCTTCATCGCCGACTACGTGCTGGCCGGCTACGGCACCGGCGCGATCATGGCGGTGCCCGGGCAGGACGAGCGCGACTGGGCGTTCGCCGAGGTCTTCGACCTGCCGATCATCCGTACGGTGCAGGCGCCGGACGGCTTCGACGGCGCCTTCACCGGCGAGGCGCCCGCGATCAACAGCGACTGGCTGAACGGCATGGCCGTGGCCGACGCCAAGGCCGCGATGATCACCTGGCTGGAGGAGCACGGCCACGGCCGGGGCGCGACCACGTTCCGGCTGCGCGACTGGCTGTTCAGCCGGCAGCGCTACTGGGGCGAGCCGTTCCCGATCGTCTACGACGAGACCGGCCTGCCCGTCGCGCTGCCCGACTCGATGCTGCCGGTGGTCCTGCCGGACACCGACGACTTCTCGCCGCGCACCTTCGACCCCGACGACGAGCACAGCGACCCGGAGACGCCGCTGTCGCGCAAGAAGGACTGGGTCACCGTCGAGCTGGACCTGGGCGACGGGGTGCGCACCTACACCCGCGAGACCAACACCATGCCGCAATGGGCGGGTTCGTGCTGGTACGAGCTGCGCTACCTGGACCCGCACAACGACAAGGCGCTGGTCGACCCGGAGAACGAGGCCTACTGGATGGGCCCCCGCGACGCGGCGGACTGCGGCGGCGTGGACCTGTACGTCGGCGGCGTCGAGCACGCGGTGCTGCACCTGCTGTACGCCCGCTTCTGGCACAAGGTGCTGTACGACCTGGGCCACATCTCGTCCTTCGAGCCGTTCCGCAAGCTGTTCAACCAGGGCTACATCCAGGCGTACGCGTTCCGGAACGCCCGCGGCGTCATCGTGCCCGCCGAGGAGGTCGTCGAGCGCGACGGCAAGTGGTATTTCGGCGATCAGGAAGTGGCCCGCGAATACGGCAAGATGGGCAAGTCGCTGAAGAACGTCGTCACCCCCGACGACATGAGCGAGCAGTACGGCGCCGACACCTTCCGGGTGTACGAGATGGCGATGGGCCCGCTGGACGTGTCCCGCCCCTGGGACACCCGCGCGGCCGTCGGCTCGCAGCGCTTCCTGCAGCGGGTCTGGCGCCTGGTGGTGGACGAGGAGACCGGCGCGGTGCGGGTCACCGACGAGCCGCTGGACCCGGCGACCCGGCGGGTGCTGCACCGCACCATCGACGGGGTCCGCGAGGACATGGACGAGCTGCGCTTCAACACGGCCATCGCCAAGCTGATCCAGCTGACCAACGCGCTGACCCCGCTGGGCACGGTGTCGCGCGAGGCGATCGAGCCGCTGGTGCTGATGACGTCGCCGTTCGCCCCGCACCTGGCCGAGGAACTGTGGCGCAAGCTGGGCCACGACGACACGCTGGCGTACGCCGACTTCCCGGTGCCCGACCCGGCCCAGCTGGTCGCCGAGTCGATCACCTACCCGGTGCAGGTGAACGGCAAGGTCCGCGGCCGGGTCGAGGTCGCGCCGGACACGACCGAGGACGCGGTACGCGCGGCGGCGCTGGAGTCGGTCGCCGAGGTGCTGGCGGGCCGCGAGCCCCGCAAGGTGATCGTGGTCGCCGGCCGGCTGGTCAGCGTCGTGGTCTGACGCTCTTGTATGAAGGACGGCCCGTCGCATCGCGGCGGGCCGTTCCACATGCAGGACACCGGTGGGCCGGGCTGCGGCGGCTGCGCGGCGGCCCGGCAGAATTTCGGACATGGCTGATCTTCCGGACGTGCTGACCGTCGCCCCGCTGAGCTCGCCCCTGGATGCCACCGTGCGCCCACCCGGGTCGAAGAGCATCACCAACCGGGCGCTGCTCTGCGCCGCGCTGACCCCGGGCACCTCGACGCTGACCGGCGCCCTGTTCGCCGACGACACCCGGGCCATGCTCGGCGCGGTGGTCGCCCTGGGCGCGACCGTCGACGCGGACGCCGAGGCGGCTGTGCTGCGGGTGACGGGGGTGGACCCCCGTACCGGGTCGTCGGACGCGGCCGTGGACGCCCGGCAGTCCGGCACCACGTCCCGGTTCATCCTGCCCGCGGCGGCGCTGCGTCCCGGCCGTACCGTGGTCGACGGCACCCCGCAGCTGCGCGCCCGGCCGTTCGGGCCGGTCCTGGACGCGCTGCGCGACCTGGGCGCGGAGGTCTCCGCGACCGGGTTCCTGCCGGCGACGGTGCGCGGCCCGCTGCGTGGCGGCCGGGTCGAGGTCAGCGGGCACATCTCCAGCCAGTTCCTCTCCGGCCTGCTGATGGCCGGCCCGCTGATGGCCGAGGGCCTGGCCGTGGAGCTGACCTCCCCGCTGGTGTCGGTGCCCTACGTGGAGATGACCCGGGCGGTGATGGCGGCCTTCGGCGTGCGGGTCGACGGCCTCACCGTGGCGCCGGCCCTCTACCGCCCCACCGAGTACGCGGTGGAGCCGGACGCGAGCGCGGCGTCCTACTTCCTGGGCGCGGCGGCGATCGCGGGCGGCCGGGTGACGGTACGCGGGCTCGGCACGGGCAGCCTGCAGGGCGACGTCGGCTTCGCGGACGTGCTGGGCCGGATGGGCGCGACGGTGACCCGCTCGGCGAACGAGCTGACGGTCACCGCGGGCGGCCCGCTGCACGGCGTAGACGTCGACATGGCCGACATTTCGGACACGGCGCAGACGCTGGCCGCGGTGGCGGTCTTCGCCGACTCGCCGACCCGGGTCCGCGGGATCGGCTTCATCCGCGGCAAGGAAACCGACCGGGTAGCGGCGGTGGTGACCGAGCTGCGCCGGGCCGGCATCGACGCGGTCGAGGACGAGGACGGCTTCACGATCCACCCGGGAACGCCGCGGCCGACCCGGTTCGCTACCTACGAGGACCACCGGATGGCGATGAGCTTGTCGCTGCTGGGGCTGAGGTCGCCGGGGATCGAGATCGCGGACCCGGGCTGCGTCGCCAAGACCTACCCGGACTTCTTCACGGACCTCGCCCGGTTGTCCTGAAACGCGCGGCGAGGGCGCTGGGATCCTCCGCTGCCCGCTGCCCGCTGCCCGCTGCCCGCTGCCCGCCGTCCGCGTCCGTTGACCGTCAGTCGTCAGCTCCAGCCGCAAACCGCTAGCCCAGCCGCCGGTCGGTAGCCGGCAGGCGGCGGCCTGCACGGCCTGAGTGGCTCGCCGGCCTGCTTGGCCTGCTCGGTCCGCCAGCTCGCTCCGCCTGGCCCGGTGGCTGGCCTGCTCGCCTACCCGGCCGCTGTCATGCCCGCCCAGGGGATCGCTGGCCTGCCCGCCGCTCGACGGGGTGACCCTTCGGGATGGCGGGTAGGCGGGGCGGGCGTGGACCGGCAAGGGCACCGGAAGCGCGAAACGGCCCGCCGCGGTCGCGGCGGGCCGTTCGTCGTTCGTCGTTCGGGGTCGGAATTCATCCGGCCGGGGTGGGTCAGGCGGCGACCGGAGTGGCCAGCGCGGCGGCCGCAGCGTCGCGGCGGGCGGCCAGGCGCCAGCGCAGCACGATTGTCGTGGTCAGGCCGATGCCGATCGCGGCCGGGGCCAGCGTCAGGGGGTTCATCGAGCCGGGGGAGGCCACCGCTGCGCCGATCACCGCGTAGGAGACCGCCGACGGGACCGAGGCCAGCGTCGTGCCCAGCAGGTAGCGCTTGCGGCACACCGAGGTGGTGCCGTAGGCGTATCCGATCAGGCCGAACGGCGCCAGCGGCAGGAAGCGGACCAGGAGGACCGCCGACAGGCCGCGGCGGTTCAGCCAGCCGTCCAGGCGGTCGAGCTTGCCGCCCGCCCTCGCGCCCAGGACGCCCCGGCCCGCCCAGCGGCCCGCGTAGTAGGTCGCGACGGCCGCGATGATGGCCGCGGCCAGCGCGGTGGCCGCTCCCGTGGCCGGGCCGAGCAGGGCGCCGCAGGCCAGGGTGATCGCGGTGCGGGGGACCAGCACCGACAGGAGCAGGCCTCCGACGACCGCGATCGCGACGGCGGCCGCCGGCCCGAGGGCGACGACCGAGTCCGCGATGGCCTGCAGCGGCAGGATCGCGGCGGCCACGCCCAGCGCGGCGATGACGACGGCGAGGACGCCGACGCGGGCGAGGCGGCGGTGCCACCCGATCGGGGTCGCCGGGTGCTGCGTGCTGACCTGAGGGTCCGTGGCGGGGCTAACGATGCCCCGCGGGGCGATCAGGGTGTCAGGCATGCAGGCGTTCCCCTAAATCTCGTCGGTCCAGGTCAGCTGGTCGAGCGCCGTGCGGTCAGGAGGCGCCCGCTGCGGCGAGCCGCTCGCCTCTGAGCCGGTCGGCCCAGGTGTCGTCGAGCGGTGTAAGGCTATCCGCGCCGATCGCCCAGCGGAGTAGCAGATCGGCTATCGCTGGGTTGCGGGCCAGCGCTGGACCGTGCGCGTAGGTGCCGAGGATCTTGCCGTGCCAGGCGCCTTCGGTCTGCCCGTCGTTGCCGATGCCGGCGGTCACCCGGGCCAGTGGTGCGACCCCCGGACCGAGGTGGGTCCGGCCGCCGTGGTTTTCGAAACCGGTCAACGGGGGCAACCCTAGCCGGGGATCGATGTCGCCGCGAACTTCGCCGACGGCGCGTGTCTCGCCGCGGTCCGAGCTGATGTCCAGCAGGTCCAGCCCGGCGCACTTGGCGCCCTTGGCGAAGAAGGCGCTGCCGAAGAGCTGGTAGCCGGCGCAGACGGCGAGCACCGCCGCGCCCTGGTGCACCGCCCGGCGCAGGCCGCCGTCGGTGATCAGCCGCTGGGCCGCCAGCGCCTGCGGGCCGTCCTCGCCGCCGCCGATCAGGTAGATGTCGGCGGTGGTGGGCATCGACTGGTCCGAGCGGACCTCGTAGGTCTCCACCGGGATGCCCCGCAGCGCGGCCCGGCGGCCCAGGATCAGCAGGTTGCCCCGGTCGCCGTACGTCGACAGCAGGTCGGGGTAGATCCACACGATCCGCAGGGTGCTCTCAGTTGACACGGTCCAACTCCGCTCGGATGTCCTGGAACGCCGTGTAGTTCGCGATCACTTCGAGGCGGCCGGGGGGACTGTCCCGGATCGCCTCGTCAAAGGTCTGAACGTGCCGGAAGGCCACATCGTTCACTTCCAGCCGAACTGCCAGGTCATAGGCCCGGTCGCCGGTGATCAGCACCTGCCGCCCGCGCAGCGGGGAGAAGTCGACGTCGTAGAGCCACGAGGTGTCGAAGCCGTCGGGGTCGCGGGCGTTGATGGACAGCAGGGTCGGCGCGACCTCGGCCATGTCGAACGCCTCCAGCCAGCTCGCCGGATTCTTCGCCAGCAGCAGCCGGATGTTGCGGCCGTCCCGATCGACCTGGGCGTAGCGGCCGGCCACCGAGGTGACCCCGGCCAGCCGGGGGACCGCCTCGATCGGCCGGACGCCGAACTCGGCGGCGACGGCCAGCGCGGTGGCGGCGTTGCCGACGTTGACGTGGCCGGGCAGCTGCAGCTTGACCAGGTGCCAGTCGCCGCGGGGGTCGACGACGCCGTCGTCCTCGACGGTCCACTGGGCCTGCGGACGGCGCAACGGACACCCGGTGCACCGCCAGTCGCCGTTGGCGCGCTCGATGGGCGAGCCGCACTCCGGGCAGACGAACGAGTCGTCGTGCCAGCGCTGGCCGGCGCTGAACCAGACGACGTGCTCGGTGTTGATGGCCGCCCAGACCACCATCGGGTCGTCCGCGTTCGCGACGACGTGCACGTCGGGGTGGGCGGCCAGGGCCGTCCGCCACATCTGCGCCATCATCGCGACTTCCTTGGCGCGGTCGAGCTGGTCGCGGGAGAGGTTGAGCAGGGCCACCACCCGCGGCGTGGTCTCGTCGATGACCCGGGCCAGGTAGTGCTCGTCGACCTCGAGCACGGCGAACGGCGTGGCGCCCGCCTTGGCCAGGGCGGAGGTGTGCCCGGTGGGCATGTTGGCGCCGAAGGAGTTGGTGGCGACCGGGCCCAGCACGCCGAGGGCGGCCGCGGTGAACCGGGTCGTGGTCGTCTTGCCGTTGGTCCCCGAGACCAGCGCGATCGCGCGGCCGGCGGCCAGGTTTCTCAGCAGGTCAGGATCGATCTTGAGACCTATCCACCCGCCGATCACCGAGCCGTCGCCGCGGCCCGCCGCCCGCGAGAGCGCCGCAGCGGTTCGCGACACGGAGGTCGCGACCTTGGCCCGTAGGGGCATCTTCCCGTCCGTCACGGCGACGAGGGTACCGGAAACGGACACTACGTCGAGTGGCGCTGTGGATGGAGCGGTCCAGGTCACCGCCGGGCGGCACCCTCGGCCGAACGGATGATCTCCACCCCACCGCCCGGCGCCGAGTTTCCGCCGCTGGGGGCGTTTACGGCCACATTCTCCTGACCTTGACTCAGACCATGATCGACCTCGATGCGGCTTTTTGTGTGTTGTGTTTCACCCGCAACCCTCGACGAATGGTGATCACTTCAACACGGTAAGTACCGGCATTTGTCACAGCGCGGTTACAAACCGGACAGTGTTCCATGTGCCAAACACGTTCGGTAGTCGAAACCACCCCAGCGGTCCGACCGGAAATCGGGTAGCAAGGGTGAGCCGGTAAGCAACCGCTCGCCGCTCGCACCGCCACGGACCACGCCGAGCCCTGCCCCGGTCCGAGCGGCGCGATCGTGATCGCGAACAACGACACAGGCATACGGGGGCAGGGACGGGGGACCCAGATTCGGTCCCACGGAACGCCGCTCGCGGCGAACCGATGAGGACCTCGGGGTGAAGCCACCACCGGTGGCCGGGCAACCTTCCCGCCCGAACCCGACAGCTAACCTCGCAGGCGTGCCGGAGGGATATCTCTACCGTGCACGAACGCACCTCGCACCGGCGCCCCCGCAAGACCGGCACCGGTTCCATCGCTCTGTCCCTGGGCCTCTGCCTCTGCGCCGGCCAGCTGGTCGCCACCGCGCCGGCATCCGCCGCGCCGGTCCCCGTCACCGCAGCGGCAGCGGCAGTGGCAGCAGCGACCGTCAAGCCCCGCATCACGAATTCCTACAACAGGAAGTCGATCGCGGCGGGCAAGACGGTTCGGGTGACCACCAAGCTGATCAACCCGAAGACCGGCAAGGCCGTCACCGGCAAGGTCAAGCTGCAGATCCGTGGCGGCAAGGCATGGAAGACCTGGGTGACCAAGTCGACCAACTCCAAGGGCGTGGCCTCCTTCCTGACCAAGCCCGGCGGCTCGCTGTACTACCGGACCATCTTCGCCGGCACCAAGGGCTTCGCCTCGGTGCGCAGCAGCCAAACGAAGATCACCGTGAAGAACAACGCGGCCAAGATCCTCGCCGAGGCCGCGAAGCACAAGGGGGCGCTCTACAAGTTCGCCGCCTCGGGGCCGAAGCGCTTCGACTGCTCCGGTTACACCATGTACGTCTACAAGAAGGCCGTCGGCAAGAAGCTGCCGCACAAGGCCAACTCGCAGCAGAAGTACGGCAAGGCCGTCAGCAAGGGCAACAAGAAGATCGGCGACCTGATCGTCTTCCGCTCCGGTTCGTACGGCACGCACGCGGGTATCTACGCGGGCAACGGCTACATGTGGGACTCGCCGCACTCGGGCGCCCGCGTGGGCAAGCACAAGATGTACGGCTCGAACTACGTCGTGCGGCGCCTCGTCTGAGCGTGACACGTCGGTAGGGCAGGACAGCACAAGTAAGAGCAGTACGACAGTTCAGTGGGGCGCGACCCGGGCGGGTCGCGCCCCACTGTCGTGTCCGCGCCACTTTTCCCTCCACTTTCCTCCCGGCGGAGTCTTGAAGGGCAGTCGACCCTTCCCCAAAGCCCGAAATCGGGGGACTTTCGTGCCCGGGTGGGCGGCATGTCGGAAAGTGGACCATGGTCGGGCCCGCCCGGCCCTCCACTTCCGCTCCACCTGCTCTGACGTGCGGATACATCCGCGAATCCGGCTCGCAGAAGCCGTCATTCTTGTTGCGAGTGGAGGGAAGTGGAGTAGAGTGGAGCGCAGTGGCAGGGCCTGAGGAGGAGCTGATTCCGAGGGGATTTGCCGGCCCAGACGACAGGTGGTCCACGCAGAGCTGGCTCTGCGGCGGCGCCGGGGGGCAGGGGGGTTGGGCCGATGTTCCTCGGCACGCACACCCCGCGCCTGGACGACAAGGGCCGACTGATCCTTCCGGCGAAGTTCCGCGACGAGTTGGCGGGAGGTGTCGTGATCACGAAGGGGCAGGAACGTTGCCTTTACGTCTTCCCGATGCCGGAGTTTCAGCGGATCGCGGGCCAGCTGCGCGAACAGCCGGTCACCCACAAGGCCGCCCGGGCATACAGCCGGGTGTTCTTCGCCAGTGCGCATGACGAGATCCCCGACAAGCAGGGTCGCGTCACCATCCCGGCACACCTGCGGGAATACGCGGCGCTGGACCGCGAGCTCGTGGTGATCGGTGCGAGCACGCGGGTGGAGATCTGGGACAAGCATTCGTGGGAGCAGTACCTCTCGGCGAGCGAGGACGACTTCGCCGATATCGAGGAGGGGGTGCTGCCCGGCGGATTGTGAGGCGTGGCACCTGTGGGCCTGTGAACGGCCCGGACGTCGCTGCCGCCGTACTGCGAGATCTCCAGCCGCTCCCGCTCCTGGCGCCTCTTCCCCGGTGCCAGGCGTGTGTCCGGTCGGGCGCGCCCGATGGCAACGGGCACGAGCGGATGGGGATCTGGCGGTACGGACAGACGACCGGGGTAGGCCGGCATCGGGGGATCGATGCGGGCCGGACCGGGTGAGCGCGGAAAGAGCAGGCAATGGGGGTCGACATGGGGGAGCTTCGCGGCACGCACGTGCCGGTGTTGCTCGAGCGCTGCCTCGAGTTGCTCGCCCCCGCCCTGGCGGCGCCGGGTGCGGTGCACGTCGACTTCACGCTGGGCCTGGGCGGGCACGCCGAGGCGGTGCTGGAGCGGTACCCGGAGGTGGTCCTGATCGGACTCGACCGGGACACCGAGGCGCTCGCGCACTCCCGGCAGCGGCTGGCGCGGTTCGCGGAGCGGACGCACTTCGTGCACGCGGTCTACGACGAGTTGCCCGCGGTGCTGGCAGACCTGGGCCACCGGGTCTTCCACAGTGGCCTGTTCGATCTCGGCGTCTCGTCGCTGCAGCTCGACGAGCCGGACCGTGGGTTCGCCTACGCCCGGGACGCGCCGCTGGACATGCGCATGGACCAGTCGCGGGGGATCACCGCGGAGGAGGTCGTCAACGGCTACGAGCCGGGCGAGCTCGTCCGCATCCTGCGGGTGTACGGCGAGGAGAAGTTCGCCACGCGCGTCGTCTCGGCGATCGTCAAGCAGCGTGCGAAGGAACGGATCGTCTCGTCCTCGAGCCTTGCCGACCTGGTCAGGGACGCTATCCCGGCCGCCGCGCGGCGAACGGGTGGAAATCCCGCGAAGAGAACGTTTCAGGCGCTACGAATTGAGGTAAATGCGGAACTCGCCGCGGTCGAGGCGGCGGTTCCGGCGGCGTTGGATCATTTGGCCCCGAAGGGGCGCCTTGTGGTGATGTCGTATCAATCGTTGGAGGACCGCATCGTCAAGCGCGCCTTCGCCGCGAGGGCGCGCAGCACCGGGCCGATCGACCTGCCGGTCGAACTACCCGGGACGGGCCCCTCGGTGCGGCTCCTGACCCGCGGGTCGGAGCCGCCCAGCGCGGCGGAGGTGGCGGAGAACCCGCGGGCGGCTTCGGTGAAGCTGCGCGCGGTGGAACGGATCGACCAGCACGACCAGGCACCCGGGACCGCCCGCGAACGGCCCCGGCTGTCGGCACCGCACGGGGGAAAAGGGCGGTCACGCCCGGGGTCACGCCAGGAGGGGGAGGGGCATTGAGCGAGCGCATGACCACTGCGCCGCGGTCGGGGGGCCGGACCACGGAGCAGAGTGGCAAGGGCCGGCGTAAGCCGGCCGACAAGACGACCGGCACGCCGGCGGGCGGTGGCGCCCGGGGGGCGCGCCACTACCCGACGGCCGGTGCGACCCAGGGCAGCGCCGCCCTGAAGCTCGCCGCCGACCAGCAGCGTGCCCCGATCACGTCGCCGCGCCTGCGGGTGGCGCCGCCCGCGCCGATCAACGCGCCCCGCGCGCCGTTCATCGCGCTGGTGGTGGCGGTCGTCGTGGCCGGGGTGATCGGCATCCTGCTGATCAACACCAAGACGGCGGAGAACTCGTTCGAGATCGACACGCTGCAGAAGCAGCAGGCCAAGCTGGACTCCACCCAGCAGGACCTGGAGAACGAGATCGCCGCCAACAACAGCCCGGGCAGCCTGGACGCCGCCGCCCGCCGGCTGGGCCTGGTCAAGGCCGACAACCCGGCGTACATCCGGCTGCCCGACGGCAAGGTCTTCGGGGTGCCGAAGCCGGGTAGCGGCGAGGTGGCCGTCACCGCGCAGGACACCACCTCGGCGACCGGGCGGTAACGCGTGCCGCCCCGCGCCAACGGGACACCGCGCCGGGGCCAGGAGCCCCGGCGCGGCGCTTCTCCTGAGCTGCCGCCGGCCGACGGCTCCGGTCGCGACGACGACCGGGCCCGCGGTTTCGGCGGCATCGGCGACGCGCGGGCGTACACGCCGCGCGGCCGGACCGTGCGCGAGGGCGACCAGCGCACCAGGTCCCCGCGCGCCGGCCGCAACACCGACCCGTTCCGTCCCGCTCTGCAGGTGTTGGACGGCGGCCGGAAGCAGGACCGGGGCCGCGACGACGAAGACCGTGAGCAGGACCGCGGCCGTGCCGAAGAAGGCCGTGCCAAAGAAGGCCGCGACCAAGAACGCCGGGACCCGGAGGCTCGCGAGCAGGAAGCCCGCGAGCAGGAGCGTGACAAGCAGGAGCGCGGTCGCGGCGTACGGGATCGCGGCCGGGACCGGCAGGATCGGCTGCGGGAGAGGCCGGCCCGTGAGGCGCGTTCCACCCGGTCCCGCGCCGACGAGGACGAGTGGGACGAGCCACCGCGCCGGGGC
>NZ_QHHV01000002.1:0-37471 GCF_003947245.1 Actinoplanes sp. ATCC 53533
CCGGCTTGGTCCGGGCGTGCAGGAGCGTGACGCCGTGACGGCGGCTTGGCGGCTGAACTCATGACGTTCAGGGCGTACCACGCAGCTCGGCGCAAGAACGAGCCAGCCGATGAAGGCTGCTTCAAAACCATTACTCGGAGGACCTCATGACCGCGGTCAGTACGGACAACACCGCACCGGAAGGCACGATATCCCGTGATTGCTGCTGACGAGACGTTCGACGGCACGTGGCCGTATCCCGCCCGTTTCAATGAGGCTGCCGGCTTCCGTCAGCATTATGTCGACGAGGGCCCCGAGCGGCCCGGTCAGACGATCGTCATGCTGCACGGTGAGCCCACGTGGGGCTACGAGTGGCGCCACCTGATCGGGCCGCTGTCGCGTCACCATCGGGTGGTCGTTCCCGACCACATGGGCTTCGGCAAGAGCGAGACGCCCCAGGATCGCACGTACGACGCGAGCGAACACATCCTGAATCTCGAATCGTTGCTCGTCGACACGCTCGACCTCACGGACATCACCCTGGTGGTCCGCGACTGGGGCGGCCCCATCGGCATCGGGTTCGCGTTGCGTAATCCCGGCCGGATCTCCCGGATCTTCGCGGTGAACACCGTGCTGCCGCTCGCCGAGGGCATCGAGGATCTGATGAAGGCCAACGGCGCCGAGAGCCGGTGGTTCCAGTGGGCCCATTCGGCGCTCGCGGACGGTTCGTTCGAGCAGATCCTCGGGCATGCGGGTCACACCATCGCCCAGTTGATGATCGATCTGCAACATGTCGTCCGGCCGGAGATCGCCACGCCGACCTGGATCCGCGCGTACTCCAGTCCCTTCCCGACCCCGGCGCAGAGCCGCGGTGTCATCGCGTTCCCCCGGCAGGTTCTGGAGGGTCCGCAGGGCCCGCAGCCCGGCCCGCCGCCCATGGAAGCCGTCGCCGCGCTGCGAGGCCTGCCGGCGATGCTGGCGGTCGGGATGCGCGACACCGCGCTGCTGCCCCAGTACGTGATCCCGGCGTTCAAGCTCAGCTACCCCGACGCACCTGTGGTCGAGATCCCGGGCGCCGGCCACTTCCCGACCGAGGACGCTCCCGAGACGCTGCTGGCACTGCTCGAACTGTTCCTGCAGACGTCCGCGCGCACCTGAAGGCCGAACGGCCGTCTCCGCGTGTGCGGAACCGGCCGTTCGACGTGAGCGAGGCGCCCACATCGACAAGGTCGTGGCCTTCTCCGGCATGTCCGAGGAGGCCCTACCTCTCGCGTGACGTGGCGGTGCTCCGCGCCGGGGACCTCGCACCTGCCGCCGCTTGTGCGACGGGGCCGGCTGTGCCGTTCTCAGCGGTGGTGCGGGCGAGGCAGCAATGCGAACGCGCTCTCCGCGATCGAGGTCAGGCGGGCGGGGCTGTGGCCGTACGCGCCGACGACGTCGGTCCCGCGAATGATGGTCAGCAGCAGGTAGGCCAGGTCATCGGGATCGGCGTCGGGATCGATGTCACCGTTGCGCTGCGCCGCTCGCACACACTCGGCCACCGCCGTGGTGAGCACGGAGAAGCAGTCGTTGGCCAGGCGTTGCACCTCGGGGTCGGAGGTGCCGATCTCCATGGCCATCTTAGCGGCGAAGCAGGCCGCCGCCGCCCGGTCGGAGGCAGGAGGCACGTCGGCGGCGAGTGGCACCCCGTGCACGGCGCGGAGCAAGTACCCACGCAGTCGCTCCAGGGCACCGTCGTCCGGTCCGGTCAGCGCCATCGGCGCGAACTGCGCCAGCCGGGCGTAGTACCCGGTCATCGCCTGCAAAAGCACGCCGTGTTTGCCGTCGAACGCGGCGTAGAGGCTGCCGCGGCCCAGGCCGGTGGCGGAGCTGATGTCATCGACGCTCGTGCCGTTGTAGCCCGTGGTGCGGAACTGCCGCTCGGCGGCATGCAGAACGTGGTCGTGGTCGAAGCTTCGTGGTCTCGCCATACCCAAAAGGTAATCCTGACCCGCCGTATTTGACAACTCAGTACAGAACCAGCTACGTTTTTGACAGTTCAGTACACAACCGTGCTGAGCTCGCCGGACCGGCTCGGTCCGGCTGTGCAGGACCACGACGTCGCGAAGGCGGCTTGGAGGTTGAACTCATGACACAGGTGACCCGGCGACCGCCCCTTGGCGAGGACTCCGCGAGCGATGCACTGGCCGAGGGGACCGTCGATGCGGTGGTGATCGGCGGGGGCGCCGCGGGGCTGAACGGTGCACTGATCCTGGCCCGCTCCCGCCGCTCGGTCGTCGTGATCGACAGCGGCTCCCCGCGCAACGCGCCCGCGGAGGCCGTGCACGGCTTGCTCGCCTTGGACGGCACCCCGCCGTCCGAGATCCTTCGACGGGGCCGGGAGCAGGTGCGCCAGTACGGCGGACGCGTCGTGCACGGCGAGGTGGTCTCGGCCGAGTCTGCCGCCCCGTCGGCGGACGGGGACCTGCGGTTCACCGTCACCCTGGCCGACGGCCGCAGCATCACCGCTCGCCGCATCCTGGTGGCCACCGGCCTCACCGATGTGCTGCCGCAGGTGCCCGGGCTCGCCGAGCACTGGGGGCACAGTGTGGTGCACTGCCCGTACTGCCACGGCTGGGAGGTGCGCGATGAGCCCATCGGCATCCTCGCCACCGGCGCGGCCTCCATCGGCCACGCGTTTCTGTTCCGCCAGCTGACCGAAGACCTGACGTACTTCACCCACGGCACCGACCTGGACGAGGACAGCCGCGCCCGCTTCGCCGCCCGCGGCATCCGCGTCATCGACACCCCGGTCACCGAGATCGTCAACGACCCCGACGGTGCCCTCGCCGGGGTGCGCCTGGCCGGCGGGCAGGTCGTGGCCCGCCGCGTCCTCGCGGTCGCCGCGCAGCTGCGGGCCCGCACCCAGGGCCTGGAAGGTCTGGGCCTGCCGGTGCGGGACCTGCCGAAAGGCCGCGGTTTCGCCTCCGGCGTGGACGGCGCCACCGAGGTGCCAGGTGTGTGGGTGGCCGGCAACGTCACCGATCTGGTCGCCCAGGTCGGGGCCTCCGCAGCGGCCGGTGCGCTGGCCGGCGCCGACATCAACAGGATGCTGGCCATCGCGGACACCGACGCGGCCCTGCAAGCGATCGCCGAGGCAAGCCCGCAAGCGGCCACCCGATGATCTCGAAGCCCTGAGATCTCAGCCCGTCACCCGCTCGCCTCACCTTCGCTGGTGAGCAAACCGATCTGTCCCAAGTGGAACCTCGGCTTCCTGAACGGCCGACCCACCCCAACCAGATGGAAGACACAACAATGACGGAACGCAAGCCCATTCTGATCACCGGCGCCGGCGGCCAAGTCGGTGGCGTGAGCAGGGTGATGGTCGACATGCTGCTCGAACAGGGCCACCCAGTGCGCGCGTTCGTGCGACGGGACGACGAACGCGCGCAGTCGCTGCGCGAGGCCGGGGCCGAGGTCTTCGTCGGCGACCTGTTCAAACTCGCGGACGTGGCCGCCTCGCTGAAGGGTGTCAAGCGCATCTACTTCAGCATGACCCCGCAGCCGCACTACGCCGATGCCCTCACCTTGATGGCCGCGGCGGCGCGAGCCCAGGGCGACATCGAGGCCTTCGTGCACTTGTCCAACTACGAGCAGTCGTACATGACGCTCGAGAAGATGACCACACCGGATGAGGAGCGGCGTTCTTGGCTCGGCGGACTGGTCACGGACTGGTCACCGCAGCAGCGGGCGCACTGGATCTGCGAGCAGGTGCTGGACTGGTCCGGCATCCCGACCGTCAACGTGCGTGCCACCCTGTTCGCCGAGAACCCCCATCTGACCTGGATGCTGGCGGGCCCGCTGAGCAACGGTGAGCTGCGCCTGCCCTTCGGCAACCAGCGGCTCGCACCCATCGCCGTTCACGACCTGGCAGAGGTGTGCGTGAAGATGCTGGTCGACCCCGCACCGCACATCTCGAAGTCCTACGCGCTCACCGGCCCGGAGCTGAAGGACATGTACGGGTTCGCTGAGGACTACGCAGCCGCGCTGGGACGCCAGGTCGCCTACATCCCTGAGGAAGTGGAGGCCTGGACCGAGGCCTACATAGACGAGACCGTCCTGCAGGAGACCCTGGGCGATCCGGCTGCGGCCCGGCACGTGGCGGCGCACCTGAGGATCCAGATCAAGCTGATCGCCGGCGGGCGGTACGACGTCCTCTCCGACCAGCTGGAAACCCTGCTCGGGCGCCCACCGCGGACCATGCGGTGGGCGCTGCAGAACAATGCGCGCCTGCGCGAACTGGCGGTTGCCCCGAGCCACTGAACGCTCCGGAGCAGAACATGACGCCAAGCAAGCAAGGGGAGAAATGAGTACCACGATCGACCGCGGGGCGCCCGTCTCCGCAAAGACAGACTCGGGCCTTCGCGGCTCACATGCCGTGCGCTGGTGGGTGCTGGTCGTGCTAGGCATGGCACAGCTCATGGTCATGCTCGATGCGACCGTCGTGAACATCGCGCTGCCCCAGGCACAGCAAGACCTCGGCTTCAGCGACGGCAGCCGGCAGTGGGTCATCACCGGTTACGCCCTGGCGTTCGGCAGCCTGCTGCTGCTCGGCGGCCGGCTCGGTGACCTGTTGGGCCGACGTACGCTCCTCGTGATCGGCTTGGCGGGTTTCGGGGCCGCGTCCGTTCTCGGCGGCTCGGCCGCCAGTTTCGAGATCTTCGTCGCGGCACGGGTGGCCCAAGGCCTGTTCGCTGCGCTGCTCGCGCCCGCGGCACTCGCACTGCTCAGCGTGACCTTCACCGAACCGTCAGAAAGAGCGAAGGCCTTCGGTGTCTTCAGTGCGTTGGGTGGTGCGGGCGGCGCGATCGGGCTGCTGCTCGGCGGCATGCTCACCGAATGGGCGTCGTGGCGGTGGGTGATGTACGTGAACGTCGCCTTCGCGGCCCCCGCCCTGATCGGTGCACTGCTGCTGCTGGCCAAGCCCGTGATCACCAAGAAGCCCAAACTCGACATTCCGGGCATCGTCGTGGTGAGCGCCGCACTGTTCGCCGTCGTCTACGGGTTCGCGCACGTAGAGTCCACCAGCTGGACCGACCCGGTCGCCCTCGGCTCCATGATCGTCGGCGCGGTGCTGCTCGTGGTGTTCGTCTGGCTGGAGTCCAAGGTCGCGCATCCGCTGCTGCCGCTGCGAGTCGTGCTGGACCGGACCCGCGGTGGTTCGTTCGTGGCGGTGTTCGTCATCGGCATGGGGATGTTCTCGATCTTCCTGTTCCTGACCTACTACTTCGCGGCCAGCCTCGGCTACTCGCCGATCAAGACCGGTCTGGCGTTCCTGCCGATGGTCGCGGCCGTCGTCGTCTCGTCGACCACGATGCCTTCGCTGGTGCTGCCCAAGGTCGGCCCGAAGATAGTCGTCAGCGCCAGCTTCCTGGTCGCCGCGGCCGGCATGGCCCTGCTGACCCGGCTCGAGTTGGACAGCACCTACGCCGCCCACATCATGCCCGGCCTGATCCTGCTGGGCCTCGGCCTCGGCGGGGTGATGACCACCGCGTTCCAGGGGGCGACCTCAGGCCTGCACCGCGATGACACGGGCGTCGCCTCGGCGCTGATCAACACCGGTCAGCAAATCGGCGGCTCCATCAGCACGGCGCTCCTGACCACCGTTGCCTCGTCGGCCGCGACCGACTACCTGACCTCGCACACGCCCAGCGCGCTGGCCGCGGCGCAG
This sequence comes from Actinoplanes sp. ATCC 53533, assembly GCF_003947245.1. NCBI lineage: Bacteria > Bacillati > Actinomycetota > Actinomycetes > Micromonosporales > Micromonosporaceae > Actinoplanes > Actinoplanes sp. ATCC 53533. The sequence continues at coordinate 5,690 of NZ_QHHV01000002.1, forward strand.
GCCGGGGTCCAGGGCTACACGGCCACCCTGGCGTGGGGCTCCGGGTTCTTCGTGGTCGGTGCGGTGATCGCGGCGTTCCTGATTCCGAATCGGGCCCTGGAGCCGTCCGAGGGCGAGCCCGTGCTGGCCCGCTGAGCCTGGATCCACCCTAGATGCCCTGCTTTCTGCGATGACTGTTGCTCTCAGGACACGAATCAGCGCAGGAAAGCAGGGCATCTCCAGGGCTCCACCGCGACCGTCTCACCCTGCGCCTCCACGACGGGGCGCTCTCCGCGATGGACCTCACCGCCTGCCACCCGCGCACCGGAGAACTGCGTGTGCCGGCATCCCGGCCAGCCACCGCACGTTCTCCCTCACCACCGGGTCCGGCTCGTGCACCAAGCGGTACCGCCAGCCAACCCACAATCTCTCAGCGACAGATCCTGAACGGGGACTAGCGCTCTGAAAGTTTTCATGCATAGTCTGGATGCGTGAATGACGGAGTGGCCAGGACGGCCGAGCGGGTAGTCGATCTCTTCCAGGGTGCGCGGCTCACGCCGACCCAGCGGCGGATCGCGCACAGCCTGGTTCAGCACGCTCCCTCGGCCGCCTACCTCTCCGCCGCCGAGGTCGCCGAGCTCGCCGGGGTGAGCCAGCCGTCGGTGACCCGGTTCGCCATGGCCCTGGGCTACGCCGGCTATCCCGCCCTGCGCCGCGAGCTGCGCGCCCTGGTCGGGGTCGGCGCCGCGCCGGCCGAGAGCGGCGACAATCCGATGCAGCGCGCCCTGCGGGCCGAGACGCAGCACCTGGAGCGCATGGCGGACCAGCTCGGCAGCCTCGATGACGTGCGGCGGGCCGCCCGGCTGCTCGCCGCGAGCCGGCCGCTGCCGGTGCTGGGCCTGCGCGCGGCCGGGCCGCTCGCGGCATATTTCGGGTATTTCGCCGCCAAGGTGCATCCGGACGTCCGGGTGCTCGACGACGGCGGCACGATGCTGATGGATCGCCTCGATCAGGCCCGCGCGTCCGGCGCGACCGCGATGCTGGCGATTGTGCTGCCCCGCTATCCCCGGGAGACCCTGGAGGCGATCCGCGAGGCCGGCGGCGCCGGTTTGGCCGTCGTCGCGCTCACCGATTCCGCGGTGAGCCCGGTCGCCGGGCACGCCGAGGTGGTGCTGCCCGCCCCGGTCGGCACCCAACTGGTCTTCGACCTGCACACCGGGCCGATGGCGATGGCGATGGTGCTGCTGCAGGCGATGTGCGACGCCGCGCCCGAGCAGGCCCAGCGCCGCCTGGAGGAATTCGAGGCGACCGCCTCCCGCCGTCACATCTTTGAAGCGTGAAGGAGCCTTCGATGTCAGTCCGATCGCCACGTGGCACCACCCGTACCGCCAAGGGGTGGCCGCAGGAGGCCGCCAAGCGGATGTTGCTGAACAACCTCGACCCCGACGTGGCCGAGCGCCCCGACGACCTGGTCGTCTACGGCGGCACCGGGCGTGCGGCCCGGGACTGGCCGTCGTTCCACGCCATCGTCCGGGAGCTGGACGTGCTGGCCGACGACGAGACGCTGCTGGTGCAGTCCGGCAAGCCGGTGGGGGTGTTCCGCACCCACGAGTGGGCGCCGCGGGTGTTGCTGGCCAACTCCAACCTGGTGGGCGACTGGGCGACCTGGCCGGAGTTCCGCCGGCTGGAGAAGCTCGGCCTGACCATGTACGGCCAGATGACCGCCGGCTCGTGGATCTACATCGGCACCCAGGGCATCCTGCAGGGCACCTACGAGACGTTCGCGGCCGTGGCGGCGAAGCGGTTCGGCGGCGACCTGGCCGGCACCCTGACCCTGACCGCCGGCTGCGGCGGCATGGGCGGCGCGCAGCCGCTCGCGGTGACCATGAACGGCGGGGCCTGCCTGGTCGTGGACGTCGACGAGTCGCGGCTGCGCCGCCGGGTCAAGGACCGCTACCTCGACACCGTGGCGACGGATCTGGACGATGCCGTCGCGCAGGCCGAGGCCGCCAGGCGGGACCGGGCCGCGATCAGCATCGGGGTCGTCGGCAACGCCGCCGAGGTCTTCCCCGAGCTGCTGCGCCAGGGCGTGGCGATCGACATCGTCACCGATCAGACCAGCGCGCACGACCCGCTGAGCTACGTGCCGGCCGGCGTGGAGCTGGCCGACGCCGCCGACTACGCCGCCGCCAAGCCGGAGGAGTTCACCGACCGGGCGCGGGAGAGCATGGCCCGGCACGTCGAGGCGATGGTCGGCTTCCTGGACGCCGGCGCCGAGGTGTTCGACTACGGCAACTCGATCCGCGGCGAGGCGCAGCTCGGCGGATACGAGCGGGCGTTCGCGTTCCCGGGGTTCGTGCCCGCGTACATCCGGCCGTTGTTCGCCGAGGGCAAGGGGCCGTTCCGCTGGGCCGCGCTCTCCGGCGACCCGGCCGACATCGCCGCCACCGACCGGGCCGTGCTGGAGCTGTTCCCGGAGAACGAGCCGCTGGCCCGGTGGATCCGGCTGGCCGGCGAGCGGGTCGCCTTCCAGGGGCTGCCGGCGCGGATCTGCTGGCTCGGCTACGGCGAACGGGACAAGGCCGGGGTGCGGTTCAACGACATGGTGGCGCGCGGCGAGGTGTCCGCGCCCCTGGTCATCGGCCGTGACCACCTCGACGCGGGGTCGGTGGCGTCGCCGTACCGGGAGACCGAGGCCATGTTGGACGGCTCGGACGCGATCGCCGACTGGCCGCTGCTGAACGCCATGATCAACACCGCGAGCGGGGCGAGCTGGGTCTCCATCCACCACGGCGGCGGCGTCGGCATCGGCCGCTCGATCCACGCCGGGCAGGTCTGCGTCGCCGACGGCACCGCCCTGGCCGGGCAGAAGATCGAGCGGGTGCTCACCAACGACCCGGGCATGGGCGTGATCCGGCACGTGGACGCCGGCTACGAGTCCGAGGCCGCGGCCTCGGTGCACGTCCCGATGCGGAAAGACGCATGACCGCGGCCTTTTCGCGGCTCTGGGCCGAGATCGCGCCGATCGGCCGCGACCCGGCCGGCGGCTATCTCCGGTACGCCCTCAGCGAACCCGAACTGATCCTGCGCGACTGGTTCCGCAACCAGGCCGACCGCCGCGACATGACGGTGACCGACGACGGCAACGGCAACCTGTTCGCCTGGTGGGGCCGGCAATGGGGCCCCGGCACCGTGCTGACCGGCTCGCACTTCGACTCGGTGCCGCACGGCGGAGGGTACGACGGCCCGCTCGGCATCGTGAGCGCGTTCCTCGCCGTCGACCGGCTCCGGGCGGCCGGGGTCACCCCGGCGCGGCCGATCGCCGTGGCCGCGTTCGTGGAGGAGGAGGGTGGCCGCTTCGGGCTGCCCTGCCTCGGCTCGCGGCTGCTGACCGGTGCGATCGATCCGGACAGCGCCGCCGCGCTGCGCGACGCCGAGGGCGTGACGTTCGGCGAGGCGCTGGGTGCCCGGCCGGCCGGGGCGCTGCCCGCGCTGGCGAGCCGGGTCGGCGCGGTGGTGGAGTTGCACATCGAGCAGGGCCGGGCGCTGACCGTGCCGGTCGGGGTGGCCAGCGCGATCTGGCCGCACGGTCGCTGGCGGCTGGAGTTCACCGGCGACGGTGACCACGCCGGCACCACCCGGATGGCCGACCGGCACGACCCGATGCTGACCTTCGCGGACACGGTGCTGGCCGCGAACGAGGAGGCCCGGCTGGCCGGCGCGCTCGCCACGATCGCGCGGGTGTCGGTGCAGCCCAACGCCACCAACGCGATCCCGTCGCTGGTGCGCGCCTGGCTCGACGCCCGGGCGGCCGACGCCGCGACCATGGAACGCCTGGTCGACACCATCGTGAAGCGCGCGGTGAACCGGGCGGCCCGGGACGGCACGCAGGTCGTCGTCGAGCCGGAGTCGGCGTCCCCGGAGGTCGCCTTCGACACCACGCTGGCCGCCCGGCTGTCCGCCCTGCTGGGTGACGCGCCGATCCTGCCGACCGGCGCGGGCCACGACGCGGGCGTGCTCTCCGCGCACGTGCCGACCGCGATGCTCTTCGTCCGCAACCCGACCGGCATCTCGCACTCCCCCGCCGAGCACGCCTCCGACGCCGACTGCGCGGCCGGCGTCGAGGCGCTGGCCGAGGTGCTCAAGGAGCTGGCGGGCACTTCATGAGCTATTTCGCGGAGCTGGCCTGGATCGACGGTGCCATCGCGCGCGACGTGCGCCTGGAGATCACCGACGGGCGCTTCACCGCCGTGACGCCGGGCGCGGCCGCCGTCGGCACCCTGCTGCCCGGGCTGGTGCTGCCCGGGCTGGCCAACGCCCATTCGCACGCGTTCCACCGGGCCCTGCGTGGGCGCACGCACGGCGACCGCGGCAGCTTCTGGACCTGGCGCGAGCTGATGTATTCGGTGGCCGGCCGGCTCGACCCGGACAGCTACTTCACCCTGGCCCGGGCCGTGTACGGCGAGATGGCCCTGGCCGGGATCACCTGCGTGGGCGAGTTCCACTACCTGCACCACGCACCGGGCGGCACCGCCTACGCCGACCCGAACGCGATGGGCCACGCGCTGATCGCGGCCGCCGGGGAAGCCGGCATCCGGATCACCCTGCTGGACGCGCTCTACCTGACCTCCAGCGTGGACGGCCGGCCGCTGGAGGGTGTGCAGCGGCGCTTCGGCGACCGCGACCTCGACGGCTGGCTGGAACGCACCGACGCGCTGCGAGCGGCGCCGCACGCGCGGCTGGGCGCGGCCGTGCATTCGGTACGGGCCGTGCCCGCGCACCTGCTCGGCGGGTTGGCCGGCCGGGCCCCGCTGCACGTCCACCTGTCCGAGCAGCGCGCGGAGAACGAGCAGTGCCTGGCCACCCACGGCTGCACCCCGACGGAGTTGCTGCAGCGGCACGGCGTCCTCGGCCCCGGCACCACCGCCGTGCACGCCACCCACCTCAGCGACGGTGACCTCAAGGCGCTCGGCACCACCGGCACCGGCGTGTGTCTGTGCCCCACCACCGAACGCGACCTGGCCGACGGGATCGGCCCCGGCCGCAGCCTGGCCGACGCCGGCGTCCCGCTGAGCCTCGGCAGCGACAGCCAGGCCGTGATCGACCTGTTCGAGGAGGCCCGCGGGGTGGAGCTCGACGAGCGGCTCGCCACCGAGCGCCGCGGCCACTTCAGCCCGGCCGAGTTGCTCGCCGCGGCGACCGCGCACGGCGCGCTGGGCTGGGACGACGCCGGGCGCATCGCCGTCGGGGCCCGGGCCGACCTGGTCGCCGTCGGCTTGGACAGCGTGCGCACGGCCGGGGTCGACCCGGCCGGCGCGGTCTTCGCCGCCACCGCGGCCGACGTCACCCACGTGGTCGCGGACGGCCGCCTGATCGTGGACGGCGGCCGACACACCCTGTTCGACGTCCCCACCGCCCTGCGGGAGGCCCTGGCGTGACCGAGTTCGAGAGCAGTCGTCGGAGCACCGGGGGTGACGATGGCAGGAGCCTTCTCATCACCAATATCGGCGAGCTGGTGACCAACGATCCGGAGACGGGCGTGCTGGCGAACGCCGCCGTGGTCGTCGACGGTGACCGGATCGCCTGGATCGGCGCGGCGGCGCACGCACCCGAGGCCGACGAACGGCTCGACGCCGGCGGCGCCGCGGTCATCCCGAGCTTCGTGGACAGCCACGCCCACCTGGTCTTCGCCGGCGACCGGGCCGGCGAGTTCGCGGCCCGGATGAACGGCGAGCCGTACACCGGCGGCGGCATCCGCACGACCGTCGCGGCGACCCGGGCGGCAAGCGACGAGGAGTTGCTGGCCGCCGCCCGCCGGCTGCTGCTGGAGGCGCGGCGGCAGGGCAGCACCACAGTCGAGATCAAGAGCGGCTACGGACTGAGCGTCGAGGACGAGGCTCGCAGCCTGCGGATCGCGCGCGAACTCACCGACGAGACCACGTTCCTCGGCGCGCACGTCGTACCGGCCGAGTACCGCGACGACCCCGACGGCTACGTGGCCCTGGTGAGCGGGCCGATGCTCGCGGCCGTCACGCCGTACGCGAAATGGGTTGATGTCTTCTGCGACCGGGGTGCTTTCGACGGCGACCAGGCCCGGGCGGTGCTGACCGCGGGGGCGAAGGCCGGGCTCGGGCTGCGCGTGCACGCCAATCAGCTGACCGCCGGGCCGGGCGTGCGGCTCGCGGTCGAGCTCGGCGCCGCCAGCGCCGATCACTGCACCCACCTCACCGACGCGGACGTGGCCGCGCTGGCCGGTTCGGAGACCGTGGCGACGCTGCTGCCCGGTGCCGAGTTCTCCACCCGGTCGCCGTACCCGGACGCGCGCCGGCTGCTCGACGCCGGCGTCACGGTGGCGCTGGCCACCGACTGCAACCCCGGGTCGTCGTACACGTCGTCGATGTCCTTCTGTATCGCGCTCGCCGTCCGCGAGATGCGGATGACCCCGGCCGAGGCCCTCTGGGCCGCGACCGCGGGCGGCGCCCGGGCCCTGCGCCGCGACGACGTCGGCGTGCTGCGCCCCGGCGCGCGGGCCGACCTGGCCGTCCTCGACGCGCCTTCCTACCTGCACCTGGCCTACCGGCCGGGCGTACCCCTGATCGCCACAGTGCTGCACAACGGAGTGCCCCAGTGACCATTTCTGTAGAACCCACCGGCATCACCCCCGCCGACGTCCTCGCCGTCGCGCGGCACGACGCCCGCGTCGAGATCTCCGCGGCCACCCACGCCGCCATGGCCCGCAGTCGGGCCATCGTCGACCAGATCGAGGCCTCCGGCCGCCCGGTGTACGGCGTCTCGACCGGCTTCGGCGCGCTGGCGAACACCTCCATCGCCCCGGAACGCCGAGCCGAGTTGCAGCACGCGCTGATCCGGTCGCACGCCGCCGGCATCGGCGCCCCGATGCCCCGCGAGGTGGTGCGGGCGATGATGCTGCTGCGGGTGCGGTCGCTGGCCCTCGGCCTGTCCGGGGTACGGCCGGTGCTCGCGCAGGGGCTCGTCGACCTGCTCAACAACGACATCACCCCGTGGGTGCCCGAGCACGGCTCGCTGGGCGCCTCCGGTGACCTGGCGCCGCTGGCGCACTGCGCGCTGGTGCTGCTCGGCGAGGGCTGGGTGCTCGGCAAGGACGGCTCCCGGCTGGCCGCGGCCGACGCCCTGCACGGCTCCGGCCTGCAGCCGCTGGCGCTGGCCGCCAAGGAGGGCCTGGCGCTGATCAACGGCACCGACGGCATGCTCGGCATGCTGCTGCTGGCGATCGAGGACGCCCAGCACCTGTTCGCGATGGCGGACGTGACGGCGGCGCTGGCGATCGAGGCGATGCTCGGCTCGGAACGGCCGTTCCTGCCGGAGCTGCACGCGATCCGGCCGCACCCCGGTCAGTCCGACTCCGCGGCCAACATCCACCGGCTGCTGCGGGACTCGGCGATCATGGACTCGCACCGCGACGACCTGGCGCACGCCGTGCAGGACGCGTACTCCATGCGCTGCGCGCCGCAGGTCGCCGGCGCGGCCCGGGACACCCTGGAATTCGTGCGGACCACCGCCGGGCGCGAGCTGCTGTCCGTGGTCGACAACCCGGTCGTGCTCGCCGACGGCCGGGTGGAGTCCACCGGCAACTTCCACGGCGCGCCGCTCGGCTTCGCCGCCGACTTCCTCGCCATCGCCGCCGCCGAGGTGGGCGCGATCGCCGAGCGCCGGGTGGACCGGCTGCTGGACGTGACCCGCAACCGCGCGCTGCCGCCGTTCCTGGCCCCGGACGCCGGGGTCAACTCGGGCCTGATGATCGCCCAGTACACGGCCGCCGGCATCGTCGCGGAGAACCGGCGGCTGGCCGCGCCCGCCTCGGTCGACTCGCTGCCCACCAGCGGGATGCAGGAGGACCACGTGTCGATGGGCTGGGCCGCGACCAAGAAGCTCCGCACGGTCCTGGACAACCTGACCAGCCTGCTCGCCGTCGAACTGCTGGCCGGCGTCCGCGGCATCCAGCTGCGCGCGCCGCTGAGCCCGTCACCGGCCGGTCGCGCGGCGGTCGCGGCGCTGGTGGGCTTCGCCGGCGAACCCGGCCCGGACGTCTTCCTGGCGCCGGTCATCGAGCAGACCCGCGCGGTCGTCGCCGGCCGGGCGTTGCGCGCCGAGATCGAGGAGGCCGTCGGCCCGCTGCGCTAGGTTCGTGCCCCGGCCCTGCCGACGGCGCTCCTCCTGTCATGTCCTATGTGTATGCCGGCGCGTCACAAGCCCGCCGGAACCGGCGCTTGTAGGCGTCGAAGTCCCATGCCGCCCGCTGCCCGTCGCCGTCGAGGAACAGCGCGGCGGCCTTCCGGCCGCGCTCGAACAACATCTCGGCGGTGTCGGGACGCAGATCGAAGTCCGTGGCGCTCACATCTCCGGTGTCCACGACGATCGTCCGGGCGATGACATCCGGCCGTCCGGTCCGCAGCCGGTCGTAGAACCCGGTCATCGTCGACAGCATCGCCCGGGAGAGCGAGACGACGCCGTCGATCCGGTTCATCGTGGGCACCGCCGGGTCTCCGGACAGCTTGATGCCGAAGGTCGGCCAGCGCGGCTCGACGTCGGCCCGGTCGAACACGCCGATCGGGAAGTTCGACAGCAGGCCGCCGTCGACCAGCCAGGCTTCCTGTCCGGAGATCCGGTCCGGGCAGCGGGCGGGCCGGAAGTAGTACGGGATGGCGGTCGACGCGCGGACGGCGTCGGCCACCGAGGCCTCGCCCGGGTCCACGCCGAACCGCTCCCGATATTCCCACGGCAGCCGGACGAGGCGGCCCTGCGACAGGTCCGACGCCATCGCGACGAACCGGAAACGCCGGTCCGGCTCGTCCTGTAGGCCCGCCGCCGCCCCGACGTCGTTCAGGGGCAGGTCGGCGAAGGTCCGGACGCCGGCCTCCTGCAGGCACTCGGCCACCCAGGAGCGCAGCGCGTCGCCCTTGCACCAGCCCTTGAACGCCAGGACGGCGGCGAAGGCGCCGAGGGGTCCGAGCCGGCCGAGCGGCGGTGGATCACGGAACCGGCGGTATTCGACGGCCTGCATCATCTCCCGCAGCCGGGTCCCCGGGATGCCGGCGGCGACGAGGCAGCCCACCAATGATCCCGCTGACGTGCCGGCCACCTTGCGGAAGCGGTAGCCGCGCTCCTCGAGCATCGACACGGCGCCCGCCAGCGCGACGCCTTTGACGCCGCCGCCCTCCAGGACGAGGTCGGCGTTCAGTTCGTTGGTCATGGCAACTCCCGCTCCGGTTCGGGCCGCCGGTCGCGACCCACGAGGCCAGAGCGCTCAGGCCGGTCGGTGATACGTCAGCGCCGCAGGTATCTGCGCGGCGTCCGGGCGCTCTGGTTTCAGTGAGGAACGGAGGCGATGGTGATGCCGCGTCTGGAGATCGCCCTCGAAGAGGGGTTCGACGGTGAGCCGGTGGTCGTTGCGATCGACGGCGAGGTGGTGCTCGACGAGCCCGCCGTACGGACCCGCCAGCAGATCGGGCTCGCCGCATCGATCGTCGTCGACGCGCCGCGCCGGTGCCGGGTGGAGGCGCGCATCGCCGCCTCGGGATCGGTCGCCGGGCTCGACGTCGACGTGACGCGGACGCCCCACGTCTGGATCTCGCACGGACCCGGCGGTCTCACCGCGACCGCCGGCGCCGCCGCCCACCGCTACGCCTGATCACCCTCGGCGCCCGGCCGAACCAAGGAGGAACCCCATGTCCATCGACGAGAAGACCGAACTGTCCGCCCACGACATGATGCGCCTGGCAGCCCCGCCGGACGCCCTGGACCGGCCCGCGGACGACACGGACGAGGCCGCGGCTCCGTTCCCGCTCCCGCTGCTGCGCCGCAGCGGGGTGTACGTCCGGAACCCGTTCCTGCCGCGGACGCCCGCCGCGGACGAAACCGCGGGCGATGAGGCCGCCGGTGCCATCCTCACGACCTTCGAAGAGCTCCGCGTCGACGTGGACGGCCTGCACCCGACCATGACCGTCAGCGGCACGATCGCGCGGCTGTTCGGCGGGCGGCTGACCTGGATCGCGCGCGTCGCCTGGGATCCGGCGCGCAAGGGCTACGCGGGTTCGATCAGCTATCGCGACGGAGTGGCCGCGCTCCAGCCGCACACCGACGTCTTCGTCACGGTGTCCGGCGGTTGGTGGCCCTTCGGCGCCCCGCGGATCGCCAATGTCGTCTACTCCGGTGGCGGGTCACCGAACTCGCGCCGGCAGTACTCGTATGCCCGATCGGCCTTCCGCACGGTCGGCATCGAATACGACTGCGCCAGCGATGCCACGGCGGTCACCGAGTACGACCTCCGGTCGCACCCCAACCGCCCGGCCGACCTGCCCGACCAGGTGCTGACGATCGAGGGTGCCTACTCGAGGCTGGGCATCAAGATGTCCAGGACCGGTGGCGACAACGTCATCCCGGCCACCGCCGCCGGGGCGAACGCCACCTGGTCGGACATCGAGATGCACGATGCCATGGTGACGCACTGGTCGAAATGGGCCGACGTCCCGCAATGGCAGGTGTGGACGCTCTTCGCCGGCCAGCACGACCTCGGCCAGGGCCTCGGCGGCATCATGTTCGACGACATCGGCACCGCCCAGCGGCAGGGCTGCGCGATCTTCAGCAACTCCTTCATCTCCCAGCCGCCGGCGGGTGACCCGAACGCCGCCGCGGCCGTGCAGCGGATGCGGTTCTGGACCGCGATGCACGAGATCGGGCACAGCTTCAACCTGGCACATTCGTGGCAGAAGTCGCTGGGGACCGCGTGGGTTCCGCTCGCCGACGAGCCCGAGGCGCGCAGCTTCATGAACTACCCGTTCTTCGTCAACGGCGGCAGTGACGCGTTCTTCGCCGACTTCGCCTACCGCTTCAGCGATGACGAGCTGCTGTTCCTGCGGCACGCGCCGGAGCGGCTGGTGCAGCCGGGCGCCGCGCCCTGGTTCGACCACCACGCCTTCGAGCAGGTTCGCCAGGCTTCGGCGAGCACGCTCACGCTGACGCTGCGGGTCAACCGGCCGACCGCCCGCTTCGCCGCGCTGGAGCCGGTGGTGGCGGAGGTCAAGTTCCAGAACACCTCGCCGGTGCCGCAGGTCGTGGACCGCAACGCGCTCACCGGCGACGGCCTGACCGTCGTGATCAAGGGCGACCGGCGCGAAGCCCGTTGCTGGGCACCGTTCGCCCGCTACTGCTATCAGCCGGAGCCCCGGGTGCTCCAGCCGGGCGAGTCGTTGTACGCCCCGGTGTTCCTGTGGGCCGGCAGCAACGGCTTCGACCTCGCCGAGCCGGGCCGCTACTCGGTGTACGCCGCCCTGTCGACGCCCGCCGGCGACGTCCTGTCCGCGCCCCTGCGGCTGGAGATCCTCCCGGCGGACACCCGTGAGATCGACCGGCTCGCCCCCGAGGTGCTGACCGAGGAGGTCGGGCGGGTGCTCGCGTTCGGCGGCAGCCGGGGCGGCTCGACGGAGCTGGACCGTGCCAACGAAGTGCTCGCGGGCGTGGTGGAGCGGATGCCGTCGTCACCGCTCGGCGTGCACGCCGCCGCCGCGCTCGGCAGCGTCGCAGCGGCGCCGGGACGGGTGCTGATCGGCGTGGGATCCGAGCAACGGTTCGACGTGGTCGATCCCGACCCGGACGCGGCGCGGGCGCTGCTCGCCACCGCGTACGCGGATCTGCCGAAGGCGGCCGACACCCTCGGGCACATCCGCCTGACGCAGCAGGCCGTGGGCAGCGCCGAGGCGCTGGCGGCGACCGGCGCGTCGGCCGAGGGCGCGCAGATCGCCGGCGAACTCGCGACCACGCTGCGCGACCGCGGCGTTCGGCCGGCGGTGGTGGCCCGGGTCGAGGCCGTCGCGGAGCAGCTCGCGCGGTAACCGGTCGCCCGGCCGCTCCAGCCTGCGATCGGAGCGGCCGGCGGCCAGCCGGTTCCAGCCGCAGCGGAGGACCCGCCGCTAGGCTCTCCATCATGGACGGTACAGCGGTGGTCATCGGCGCCGGCATGGGCGGGCTCGCCACGGCGCGCGTGCTCAGCAGGCGGTACGCGCAGGTCGTGGTCCTCGACCGGGACACCCTGCCGGCGGGCGGCGAGCCCCGGCGTGGCGTGCCGCAGAGCGCGCACGGGCACATCCTGCTGATCTCCGGGCTGCGGGAGCTGGCTGGGCTCTTCCCCGGCCTCGACGACGAGCTGGTCGAGCGCGGTGCCAGCCGCTTCGACCTGGGCACCGGGCTGTGCAACTACCGGTTCGGGCGGCGGCGGATCAGCGCACCGGCCGGGCAGGACCTGACCTCGGTGAGCCGACCACAGCTGGAAGCGGTGATCCGCGAACGCGTCGCCACCGAGCCGAATGTGAAGATCCGCGAAGGCGTGACGGTGTCCGCGCTGACCGGCACAGCCACCGCGGTGACCGGAGTCGTGCTCGACACCGGTGAGACCATCGCCGCCGGCCTGGTCGTGGACTGCTCCGGGCGCAGCAGCCGCTCTGACCGATGGCTCGCCGAGCTGGGCCTGCCCACGCCACGGCAGCTCGAGGTCGAGATCGGCGTCGCCTACACCACCCGCGTCTACCGGCGTGGGAGCGACGAGCTGGAGGGATGGCGGGCAGCGATCGTGGTGCCCGAGCCGCCGCACGAGAAGCGGGCCGGGCTGGTGCTGCCGATCGAGGGCGACCGGTGGCTGGTAGCGGTGGGCGGCTGGCACATCGACCCGGTGCCCAGCGACGTGGCGAGCTTCGAGGCGTACGCGCGGAGCCTGCCGGACCCCATCGTGGCGAACCTGATCTCGCGTGCTGAGCCGCTCGGCGAGCCGGTCCCGTACCGTTTCCGGTCCAGCCGCCGCCGGCTCTTCGAGGAGCTGGACCGGCTCCCGGCCGGGTATGTCACCGTCGGCGACGCCGTCTGCAGCTTCAACCCGATCTACGGGCAGGGCATGACGGTCGCCGCGATGGCCGCGGTCGCGCTCGGCGAGGTGCTGGACCGGCACGGCTCGGTGACGGCTGCCGCCGCGCGCGACTACTACCGGGCCGCCGCCGGGCTGATCGCCGTGCCGTGGCGGTTCGCGGTCGGCAACGACTTCGCATACCCGGAGACGGCCGGGCCGCGGCCCCGCGGCGTCGGCCTCACCAACTGGTATTCCAAACGGCTCGGCATCGCGTCGCAGGTGTCGCCCGAGCTGAGCCGGGTCTACCTGGGCGTGCAGCAGTTGCTCGCGCCCCCGAGCGAGTTGCTCAAGCCGTCGGTCATCGCCAAGGCGCTGCGGCTCGGCGGCCGGCGCGACGGCCGCGCGAGTTAGCCGGAGCGGGGCAGTTCCTTGGCGATGACCTTGGACAGCTCCCGGAACGCCTTGCCGCGGTGGCTGATCGCGTCCTTCTCCGCCGGGCTCAGCTCCGCGTTGGTCCGGCTCTGGCCCTCGCCGAGGAAGATCGGGTCGTAGCCGAACCCGCCGGTGCCGCGCCGCGAGCGCAGGATCTGGCCGCGCTGCTTGCCCTCGACCAGATGCTCGCGGCCGTTGGGCAGCACGAGCACCGCCGCGCAGACGAAGGCGCCGCCACGATATTCGTCCGGGACGTCACCGATCTGGGCCAGCACCAGCTCCAGGTTGGCCTGGTCGTCGCCGTGGCCACCGGCCCAGCGCGCGCTGAACACGCCCGGCATGCCGTTGAGCGCGTCCACGGCCAGCCCCGAGTCGTCCGCGACCGTCGGCAGGCCGGTGCGCGAGGCACCCTCGCGCGCCTTGATCAGCGCGTTCTCCCCGAAGGTCAGGCCGGTCTCGGGCACGTCCGGATAGTCCGGGAACGCACCGAGCCCGATCAGGTCGACGCTGCCGGAGCCGAGCGCGTAGTCGAGGATGCGCTGCAGCTCGACCAGCTTCTTCTGGTTGGCCGTCGCCAGCAGCAGCCGGGCGCTCATGAGCGAACCTCCTTCGGCATGCTCTTCCGGCCCTCGCCGGTGAGGCCGTTGTCGGCTGCCGCTGGGCGCCGCTCGGTGCAGGCGATCATGCCAGGGCCTTCTGTTGCGCGGCGGCCAGCTCAGCGCAGCCGAGCACGCCGAGGTCGAGCAGCGCGTCGAGCTGGTCGCGGCGGAACACGTTGGCCTCGCCGGTGCCCTGCACCTCCACGAAGTCGCCCTCGCCGGTGCAGACCACGTTCATGTCCACCTCCGCGGCGACATCCTCGAGATACATCAGGTCCAGGCGGGGCTCGCCGTCGATGACGCCGACGCTGACCGCCTGGATCGAGCGGTGCATCACCGCGGCCGGCTTACCCGCCAGCGACTTGCGGTCGGCCAGCCAGTTCACCGCGTCGTGCAGCGCTACGTAGGCGCCGGTGATGGCCGCCGTCCGGGTGCCGCCGTCGGCCTGCAGCACGTCGCAGTCCAGCACGATCGAATTCTCACCCAGCGCCTTGAGGTCGATGCAGGCCCGCAGGCTGCGCCCGATCAGCCGGGAGATCTCCTGGGTGCGGCCGCCGACCTTGCCCTTGACGCTCTCCCGGTCGCCCCGGGTGTTCGTCGCGCGCGGCAGCATCGCATACTCGGCGGTCACCCAGCCCAGGCCGGAGCCCTTGCGCCAGCGCGGCACGCCCTCGGTCACGCTGGCGGTGCAGAGCACTCGGGTGTCGCCGAATTCGACGAGCACCGATCCTTCCGGATGGATGCTCCACCGGCGGGTGAGGGTCACGGGTCGGAGTTGGCCGGGCTCTCGGCCGTCGGGTCGCGCCATGCCAAGAGCCTAGGCCGCCGGCCGTTACAGCGCGTCGCCGGGTGCCGTCGCCCAGGCACTGGATGCGGCAGCGGCGACCGCCGGCACCGCCGGCCGGAGCGCCCGTGGCGGCACCGACTGCCGGGCCAGGACCGCTGAGCTGCGCCCACGGGGCAGCGCGCCGTGGGCGCGCAGGAAACCGTCGACGGCCTGCGGCCAGCCGAACAGCTCGGCGCGGGCCCGGGCGGCCGCCCGGCGCTCGTTCTCGGGGCGGTCCATGAGGCTGCGGACGCCCTCGGCGAAGGCCTCCGGCGTGCCGGGCACGGCCATCCCGGCGTCGCCGACGACCTCGGGCAGCGCGCTGGCGGCGTTGACCACCACGGGCGTGCCGCAGGCCAGGGCCTCCAGCGCGGCGAGCCCGAAGGTCTCCACCGGTCCCGGCGCCACGGCCACGTCGGCGCTGGCCAGCAGCGCGGCGACGTCGTCACGATCGGTGATGTGCCCGGCGAACCGCACCGGCAGCCGGGCCGCACGATAGGCCAGCGCGGCGCGGCGGGAGCCGTCGCCGGCCAGCGCCAGCACGGCGGGGATCTTGGCGGCGCGCAGCGCGGCGATGGTGTCGACGGCCAGCTCGGGACGCTTGTCGGCGGACAGCCGGCTGCAGTAGACGACCAGCAGTTCCTCAGGTCGGGCATAGCGGGACCGGACCGCCGCGTCGGCCCGGCTGGGGTGGAACTGGCGCAGGTTGACCCCGAGCGGGACCTCGACCAGGTTCGGCACGCCGAGGCGGCGGAACTCGGCGGCGGCGAAGGCCGTCGTGCAGACGATCTGGTCGAAGACCTCGGCCGTACGCCGGTTGAGCCGATCGGCCAGCGAGTCGCGCAGCGGCATCCCCCAGACGCCGAGCAGGCCGGCCAGGCTCTCGTGGGAGACCATCATCGACCCGACCCCGCGCTCCCGGGCCCAGCGGCCCGTCCAGCGCAGCGTGGCCCGGTCGGAGACCTCGATGCGGTCCGGCTGCAGCCCGTCCAGCAGGCCGGTCAGCTCCCGCCGGCCGGCCAGCACGCGGTAGCCGCCGGTGCGCGGCACCCGGTGGCCCGGCAGCGTGATCACGCGACCCTGGTCGGTCATCTTGTCGGAGCGTTCCCGCCCCGGGACGATGAGGATCGGCTCGTGGCCGGCCCGCAGGTAGCCCTCACCGAGGTTACGCAGCGCGGTGCGCAGCCCGCCCGAACGGGGTGAGACGAAGTTCGCCAGTCGGACGATGCGCAGACCGCCCGTTGATCGACCGGTCATCGGATTCCTCCCGTGGATACTCCGGCCTTCAGGCCGGAGAGGAAACGGAGGCTACCGCCGTGCGGTGCGTCGCCTCGGTTGGCACTAGCGGGGTGACTAGTCTGTGGATCGTGTCCAGGGCGGTGAAGCGGGCGTTCCGGTACAGGTTCTACCCGAGTCCGGGGCAGGCTGCCGAGCTGGCTCGGACGTTCGGGTGTGTCCGGAAGGTCTACAACTTGGCCCTGTCGGCGCGGACCGAGGCGTGGACACTGCGGCAGGAACGGGTCAGCTATAACGCGACCTCGGCGTTGCTGACCGGGTGGAAGAAGACCGAGGAGTTGGCGTTCCTCAACGAGGTCTCCTGTGTGCCGTTGCAGCAGGCGTTGCGGCATCTGCAGGTGGCGTTCACGAACTTCTTCGCCAAACGCGCCCGGTATCCGAGGTTCAAGAGCCGGAAGCGTTCGCCCAAGTCGGCGGAGTACACCGCCAGCGGGTTCCGCTACCGCGACGGCCTGCTGACCCTGGCGAAGATGACCGAACCCCTGGCCATGGTGTGGTCGAGGCCGCTGCCCGAGGGTGTGTCGCCGTCCACGGTCACGATCAGCCAGGACCCGGCCGGGAGGTGGTTCGTGTCCCTGCTCTGCGACGATGTGATCGGCGAGACCACGGCCGGTGGCGCGGTCGGCGTAGACGCCGGCCTGGACCACCTGCTCACCTTGAATACCGGGGAAAAAATCGCCAACCCGCGACACGAACGCGCCGACCGGGAACGGCTGGCCCGCGCCCAGCGGAACTTGGCCCGCAAGGAGAAAGGCTCCCGCAACCGGGCCAAGGCCCGGCTCGAGGTGGCCCGTATCCATGCCCGGATCGCCGACCGGCGCCGCGATCACCTGCACAAGCTGACGACTCGGCTCGTTCGTGACAACCAAACGATCGTGATCGAGGATCTGACCGTGCGCAACATGGTCAAGAACCACCGCCTGGCCCGGGCCATCTCCGACGCGGCCTGGCGGCAGTTCCGCACGATGGTGGAGTACAAGGCTGAGTGGCACGGCCGGGACGTGGTCGTGGTCGACCGCTGGTTTCCGTCCAGCAAGCTGTGCTCGGTGTGCGGTGCGCTGGCCGAGACCATGCCGCTGAACGTCCGGTCCTGGACGTGCCGGTGTGGCATCGTGCATGACCGGGACGTCAACGCGGCCCGCAACATTCTGGCCGAGGGGCTCTCGGTCGCTGCCTGTGGAGCTGGTGGAAGACCTCAACGGGAGTCCTCCCGGATGAGGCAGCCGGTGATGAAGCAGGAAACCCGGCGGGTGACCGCTGGAGTCCTCCGCCTTTAGGTGGATGGAGGAGGTCAAGCTGGGCACTCCACGGTAAGGGCACTCCAAGGTCACTTCGAGGTCGGTGGTCCGCTCGTGCCGTCCCCTCGGCAAGCTCAGAGATCGTAGCGGGCTCCCGGGCGGACGACCTCCACCGGACCCGTGAAGGCGGCGCACGCGGCCTCCACAGTAGAGGCCTCGCTGCCCCAGGCGGTCACCAGATGGGTCAGCAGCAGTTTGCCGACGTCCGCCTTGGTGGCCGCCGCACCCGCCTCGCCGCCGGTCAGGTGCAGGTCGGGCGGGTTGGCCACGCCGTCGAGGTAACTCGCCTCACACAGGAAGAGATCCGCGCCCTGCGCCAGGCGCAGCAGCGCCTCGCACGGCGCGGTGTCCGATGAGTACGCGAGCACCCGGCCGTTGTGCTCGACCCGGACCCCGTACGTCTCGATCGGATGGTTGACGCGGTCCGCGGTCACGGTGAACGGGCCGATCGGGAACGTGCCCGGCTGCAGCCCGTAGAAGGTGTAGACGTCGTCGACGGGCTCGTTGTCGGCGCTGTAGGCCGCGGAGATGCGCTCCGCCGCGCCCGGCGGGGCATACACCGGCAACGGCGGCAGCGGGCCTCCTGGCGCGTAGCGGCGCACCACCACGTAGGTGCAGGCGTCCAGCATGTGGTCGCAGTGCAGGTGGGTCAGCATGATCGCGTCGACCGCACCGATGCCCGCATATCGCTGCAGCGCCGACAACGATCCGGACCCGAAGTCGATCAGCAGCCGGAAACCCTCTGCCTCGACGAGGTAGGCGGAACAAGCCGACTCGGGGCCGGGAAAACTGCCGGCACAGCCGAGAACGGTCAGTCGCATGCGGGTTCCTCTGGTTCACGCTCGGTCGTCCACTCGCCCAAGACCAATGCTCCTTGAAAGTCCTTTGCCCCCAGGAATCGGTCCTTGGTCGAGACGGCAGACCAGTCAATCACGCTGCGCAGCCTACGCCGGGACCAGCGCGTCAGGTAAACGTCTGATCGATTTGTCGCCAAATCGACAACCTATGTCACACCCGTCGTGACCTGCATCATTATCCCATCCGTTACGCCCTGTGAGTCGCATTCGTTGCACTCGGTGAAGGGACCACACCGGGCATAACGGAGGAGCGCAGTGGCGACGACGGACGTGCGAGAGCCGAGACGAACACGCATCCCGGTGCAGGACTCCCCGGCCCCGGACGTGGTCCCGTTCGGCTGGGAACCCGCGGCGGCCGGCGAGGTGGACGAGACCGACGGCGACGTCTACTTCCGCTTCCCCACTCCGGACGACCCGGCACCGGGCACCCGGCGGCTGCTCGCCATGTCCCTCTACGCGTCGCTGCTCGGCCTGGCCGGGGTCGGCATCGGCATCCGCGGCCTGGTCTCGCAGATCGGCGGCGGGGCGCCCGGCTGGTACGTGCCGGTGCTGGCCTTCCTGGGCATGGTCAGCGTGGCGCTGTCGGTGGGGGCGTTTCTGTCCATCCACCGGCGGGTGCTGCCCTGGTTGCTGCTGCTGGGCGCGGCGCTGCCGCTGATCGCGGACATCATGCTCGCCGTGGCCTACTGAGGCCGCCACCACCGCTGCTGCCGCGCGGGCGGGGGGGTGTCTCTATGATCTTTGTCAAGCGGCAGCGGTGTGTTTTGTGGGGTTTTCGGTGCTGGGTTGTTGGTAGGGCTGCTTGTCGCGGAGCATGGCGTAGATGACGTCGGTGCGTCGTCGGGCGAGGCAGACGATGGCGGCGTTGTGTTTCTTCTTCTCGGCTCTTTTACGGTCGTAGTAGGTGCGGCTGGTCGGGTCGGCGAGGCTCGCGAACGCGGATTGGAACAGCGCGTTCTTGAGGGCGCGGTTGCCGCGCCGGGACCGGGTCTCGCCCTTGATCGAGGTTCCGGACCGGCGGGTCACCGGGGCCAGGCCGGCGTAGGCGGCCAGGTGAGCGGCGCTGGGGAACGCGGAGCCGTCACCGACGATGGTGAGGATCTTCAGGCTGGTCCTGACCCCGAGTCCGGGCATCGAGGTCAGGACCTCGTGCAGAGGGTGGGCCTGTAGGCGTGCTTCGAGTTCGGCGCCGAGGGATGCCCGTTCGAGGTGGATGTCACGCAGCTGGGTGGCGAGTCCGGAGATGACCCGCCCGAACGCCTGAGTGCCCGGGACGATGACGCTCTGCTCGTCGAGAGCGGTGCGGATCTTCGCGGGCAGGGTCTTGGCAAGCCGCGGCGAGCGGGGCTTCATGATCTCGGTCATGGCCTGCGGGGTCAGCCGTGCCAGGGCGTCCGGGGTCGAGGCTGCGACGAGCAGTTCCAGGACGCCGGGGCGGTCGAAGTGCTTACCCAGCAAGCGTTCCAGGGCAGGGTGAACGTGCAGCAGGGCATCGCGTAGCCGGTTGCTCAGACGGGTGGACTGGGCGGCGAGGTCGTCGTCGTAGCCGGCCAGGACCGTCAGGTCGGCGACGGTTTCGTCGTCGGTGCCGATCCGGCGCAGGGTGTGCGGCATCGTGCGGGCGGCGTCGGCGATGATGAACGAGTCGCGGGCGTCGGTCTTGCCTTCGCCGGGGTACAGGTCGGCGATCCGGCGCATCGCGAGGCCGGGCAGGTAGGCGACCTCGATGCCCATCATGCGGGCCACGGCGATGACCAGGGCGCCGATCGAGGCCGGTTGGTCGATGATCACCAAGACCCGGCCGCGGGTCTGAAGCTTGCCGAGGACCTCCTTCAAGGCGTCTTCGTCGTTGGGCAGCGGTTTGTCGTGTAGGCGTTTGCCGGCGGGGTTGAGCGCGCACGCATGGTGCTCGCTCTTACCGACGTCTACTCCGCAGTACACGTCGTACCGGTCGGTGCTGCCGTCCTGCTCGGTCAACGCCTGGTCCCTTGCTCGTACGGAGCAGGCCGCCTCGATGCCTCGCGCCGGCAGCCACGTTACGAACAGACCAAGAAGCGGTCAGGTCTCTATTAGCGGTCACTGGCACCCTCCGGACCCCGGTGACAACACCCCCCAGATCATGGACAACAGGGGGACTAAGTCATGCCGCGGCCGGTGGCCTGCAACCCCGGTTGGGGCTGCGAAAAAGGTAACGGGGGGCCGGCCACCCCGCCTCGTGCTCAGGCCCAGAGCTGACCCTCGAGCGCGTCCTCGGCCTCGGCCAGGGTGCCGCCGTAGGCTCCGGTGGAGAGGTATTTCCAGCCGCCGTCGCAGATCACGAACGCCACGTCGGCGCGCTGGCCGGCCTTGACCGCCTCGTGCGCCACCGCCAGCGCCGCGTGCAGGATCGCGCCGCTGGAGAAGCCCGCGAAGATGCCCTCGACCTCGACGAGCTGCCGGGTGCGCAGCACCGCGTCCCGGGTGCCGACCGAGAAACGCCTGTTCAGCACGGTCGCGTCGTAGAGCTCCGGAACGTAGCCCTCGTCGATGTTGCGCAGGCCGTAGACCAGTTCGCCGTACCGCGGCTCCGCGGCGATGATCTGGATGCCCTCGACCTTCTCCCGCAGGAACCGGCCGGTGCCCATCAGCGTGCCCGTGGTGCCCAGGCCCGCCACGAAGTGGGTGATGGTCGGCAGGTCGTGCAGCAACTCCGGCCCGGTGGTCTCGTAGTGGGCGCGGGCGTTGGCCGCGTTGCCGTACTGGAAGAGCATGACCCAGTCCGGGTGCTCGGCCGCGATCTGCTTCGCCGTCGCGACCGCCTGGTTGGAGCCGCCGGCGGCCGGCGAAAAGATGATCTCCGCGCCGTACATTCGGAGCAGTTGCACCCGCTCGGAGGAGACGTTCTCCGGCATCACGCAGACCAGCCGGTAGCCGCGCAGCTTGGCCACCATGGCCAGGGAGATGCCGGTGTTGCCGCTGGTCGGCTCCAGGATGGTGTCGCCGGGGCGCAGGCGCCCGGACTCCTCCGCCTCGCGCACCATGAACAGCGCCGGGCGGTCCTTGATGCTGCCGGTCGGGTTGCGGTCCTCGAGCTTGGCCCAGAGCCGCACCGGCGGCGCCCCCTCGGGCACCGTCGGCGACAGCCGGGGCAGGCCGACCAGCGGCGTGCCCCCGCAAGCGTCCAGCAGGCTCTCGTAGCGAGCCACGACGGCTACCTCCGCAGCAGGGCCGCCGCGGCGGCGAAGCCCAGCGCGCCGCCGGCCACGGCCGGCAGGATGGTGACGGAGTCGCCGTCGTTCAGCTTGGCGTCGAGCGCGCCCAGGAAGCGGACGTCCTCGTCGTTGACATACACGTTGACGAACCGGTGCAGACCGCCCTCGGGCGTGAGCAGCCGGCCCTTGAGGCCCGAGTGCTTGGCGTCCAGGTCGTCGATCAGGCCGGAGAGCGTGTCGCCGGCGCCCTCGATGACCTTCGAGCCACCGGTGTAGCTGCGCAGGATGGTCGGAACGCGGACTTCGATAGCCATGACTGTGATGCTCCTAGTAAAGAGAAAGTCGAGAAAGTTCGAGGGCAGGGTCGTCAGAGGTCGCGTCAGCGACACTCGTAATAGACCGACGCGGGGCTCTGCCCGAACATGTACGACTGGACGGCGAAGCCGTCCGCACTCCCACTCACGCGTCCACCGTCGCATCCACGATGTTGACCTCTTCTTCGGTCACCACACCGTCCACGATACGGAACGAACGAATCTCCTCGGACTCCGGCTCACGGGTCGAGACCAGCATGTAATGCGCGCCCGGCTCGCCGGCGAAGGAGATGTCGGTGCGGGATGGATACGCCTCCGTCGCGGTGTGCGAGTGGTAGATGACCACCGGCTCCTCGTCGTTGTCGTCCATCTCGCGCCAGACCCGCAGCTGCTCCATCGAGTCGAACTCGTAGAACGTCATGGAACGCGCCGCGTTGTCCATCGCGATGTGTCGCGTCGGCAGGTCGCTGCCGACGGGCCCGGCGACGACCCCGCAGGCCTCGTCGGGGTGGTCCCGGCGGGCGTGGGCGACGATCGCGTTGACGATCGCGCTGTCGATGGTCAGCACACCGTTCACATTACCGTGACCGCGCCCCGGACCGGACGTGGCAGTGCTCACGTGCGCACCCGTCGTGAGCAGCGGTACGAAAGCCGCGAGCAGGGGTACGAAAGGAGCATGAAGCAGCGTGCCATCGGAAACACCCAGGTCGGCGCCGTCGGACTCGGCGGCATGCCGATGTCCATCGAGGGGCGCCCCGACACCGCCCGCTCGGTCCGGACCATCCACGCCGCGCTCGACGCCGGCGTGACCCTGATCGACACGGCCGACGCCTACCACCTGCATGCCGACGACGTCGGGCACAACGAGACGCTGATCGCGCAGGCGCTGGCGAGCTGGGGTGGCGACACCTCCGGCGTGCTGGTCGCCACCAAGGGCGGCCACCTGCGCCCCGGCGACGGCTCGTGGACCGTCGACGGCTCCCCGGCGCACCTGCGCGCGGCCGTCGAGGGCTCACTCAAGCGGCTCGGCGTCGACGCGATCGGCCTCTACCAGTTCCACCGCCCCGACCCGGCGGTCCCGTACGCGGACTCCGTCGGCACCCTGGGTGAGCTGCTCGCCGAGGGCAAGATCCGGCAGGCCGGCATCTCCAACGCGAGCGTGGGGCAGATCCGCCAGGCGCGGGAGATCCTCGGCGACCGGCTGGTCTCGGTGCAGAACCAGTTCTCCCCCGCGTTCCGCTCCTCGGAGGACGAGCTGCGCCTCTGCGACGAGCTGGGCATCGCCTTCCTGCCGTGGTCGCCGCTTGGCGGGATCACCAGGGCCGGTGAGCTGGGCCGCAGGTTCGCCGCATTCGCCGAGGTCGCCGCCGCGCACGGGGTCAGCCCGCAGCGGGTGACGCTGGCGTGGATGCTGGCCAAGAGCCCGCACGTGATCCCGATCCCGGGCGCCAGCCGTCCGGAGTCGATCACCGACTCGGCCCGGGCCCCGGAGGTCGAGCTGACCGGCGAGGAACTGGCCCGGCTCGACCGGGCCTGACGGGTGGCTAGCGCCGCTCCTCGATCTCCGGGAGCGCGTTGAGCAGGGATTCCTGCAGATATCCCAGGTATGCGTAGACGGAGAGCTGGAAGACCCGGCTCGACGCGGGGTCGCGCACGACGGCCTCGTCGAGCTCGTCACTGAGGTCGGTGTCGCCCTGGATGTCGAGCCGGGTCCCCATGGCCAGCCGCGCGTCGTTGATCGCCCGCAGCCACGCCTCGGCCTCCTCGCCGTCCAGGCGCACCTCGCCGGGGCCGTCGTCGGGCAGCGCGGCGAGGATCGCCCCGGCCTGGTCGATCTTGCCCGTCTTGATGTCACCCTCGGTGTAGAGGCGGAACTCGGCGGAGTCGTCGGGCCGGTCCGGGTAGATGTCCGGGAAGAGCCGGCCGACCACCGGGTCGGTGTGGTCGAAACCGTCCATGAGCAGGCCCACGACCTCGCCGGCGACCTTGCGCAACACACGCACCTCGTCGATGGCGAAGGTGGCCACGCACTGGCTCCCGTTACGTCGGAACATCGTTCACTTCACCCGCTCACTCACGCTCGATCCACCGTCGCCCACAGACCGTAGCCGTGGAGTTGCGCAGCGTCCATTTCCATCCGCTCGCGCGCGCCGGTCGAAACGATCGCCTTGCCCTTGTTATGCACATCCATCATCAGCTGCTCGGCCCGGTCGTGGCTGTAGCCGAAAAGCTTCTGGAACACCCAGGTCACATACGACATCAGATTGACCGGATCGTCCCAGACGATGGTCACCCACGGCCGGTCATCAGCCGGTACCTCCTCGATCTGCGGCGTCTCTGCGGGAGCGACCTGAGGCAACGCCATGCCCCCCATCGTGCCACGCCGATTCGGGCGGGGGTCGAACCGAGGAGGCCGAGCGCGTCGAAAAGGGCGGGATGACGCAGCCCCGAGACTGCGCCGCGCCCGCGGAAAACACCGCTCACCGGCGCAAACACCGGTTGGGGCCGGCGGGCGCCCGGACCCGCCCCGCCAGGCTGGGCCCGGGCAGTCGCGCCGGCACCGCCGAACCGTATGGGACGGGCGCGGAACCGGACAGATGCCGGAATACTCACCGTTTCATCCCGTGTTACTCATTCTCGAACATGGCACGTGCGGTGACCTGAAGGTGACTGATCTCGATATGCTGGCCGGGTGGAGCACTGGGGAT
Organism: Actinoplanes sp. ATCC 53533; assembly: GCF_003947245.1. NCBI lineage: Bacteria > Bacillati > Actinomycetota > Actinomycetes > Micromonosporales > Micromonosporaceae > Actinoplanes > Actinoplanes sp. ATCC 53533. The sequence goes on from NZ_QHHV01000002.1 coordinate 30,064, forward strand.
TCGTCGGCCGCGCCGACGAGTTGACCCGGCTCACCAGCGCCGCGACGGGGCACGCGGAGCACGGCTTGATCCTCAGCGGCAGCGCCGGCATCGGCAAGAGCCGCCTGCTGCACGAGGCCGTCGCCGGGCTGCCCGCCGAGCACCACGCGGTGTACTGCGCCGCGGCGAACATCGCCAGCTCGGGGCTGCCGTTCGGCGGGCTGGCCCAGATCCTGCCGGCCGACCCGCCCGCGGGCCTCTCCCCCGCCGGGCTGCTGCGCTGGGCCGTCGACGGGCTGCACGCCGAGTCCGGTGACCGGCCGATGGTGCTGGCCGTCGACGACGCCCACCTGCTCGACCCGCCGTCGGCCGCGCTGGCCCACCTGCTCGTCCGGGAGGGTGCCACCCTGCTCGGCACGCTGCGCACCGCCGAGCCGGTGCCGCCGCCGATCAGCGCGCTGTGGACAGAGGGCCTGGTCGGCCACGTCGAGCTGGACCCGCTGACCGACGACGAGTCGCGCGAGCTGCTGACGGCGCTGGTGCGCGGGCCGGTCGAGGCGGGCTCCGCGCGGCGGCTCATCCGCCTGGGCGGCGGCAATCCGCTACTGCTGCGCGAGCTGGTGCTGGCCGCGGTCGGCGGGGGCGAGCTGATCGAGACGTACGGGTTCTGGCGCTGGACCGGCCGGCTCACCCTGGCGCCCAGCCTGGCCGACCTGGTCGGCGCCCGGATCCGCGGGCTCACCCCCGGCGTCCGCGACGTGCTGGAGCTGGTCTCCTTCGGCGAGCCGGTCGGCCTCACCCTGCTGCTGCGGGCGGCCGCGGCCGCCGACGTGGAGGCCGCCGAGGAGCGCGGCCTGCTCCGGGTCGTCGCCGACGAGCGCCGCCGGGAGGTGCGGCTGGCCCACCCGCTCTACGGCGAGGTGGTCCGCCGCCGCTGCCCGGTGACCCGGTCGCAGCGGCTGCTCGCCGAGCTCGCCGATCTGGTCGAGGGCGCCGGCGCCCGGCGCCGCGACGATGTGCTGCGGGTCGCGCTCTGGCGGCTCGACTCGGGTACGGCGCAGGACGGCGCCCTGCTGCTCGACGCGGCCCGGCAGGCGTTCGGCCGGTTCGACATCGACCTGGCCCGGCGGCTGGCCACGGCGGCCTGCGACGCGGGGGCCGGGTGGGCCGCCGCCGAGCTGCTGGCCACCGTGCTGCTCTTCGCCGACTGCCCGGAGGAGGCGCTGGCGGTCCTGGACGAAAACCCGGACGACAGCGCCCGCCGGCTCACCGCGCGGGCCGCGGTGGAGTTCTTCGGCCTGGGCCGGGCCGAGGCGGCCGACACCCTCGCCGCGGCCCGGCTGGCCGACCCGGCGGAAACCGCCCGGATCCGGGCGTTCGAAGCCCTCATCCGGCTCCAGCTCGACGAGTTGCCCGCCGCCCGGCGCCTCGCCCGGGAGGCGCTCGACGAGCCGGCGGCGGGCGTCGCGACCCGCGCGCTGGCCCGCTGCGTGCTGGCGTATCTGCTGGCGGCCGGCGGCGACTCCGCCGGCAGCGCCGAGCTCATCGCGGCGGTCGAGGCCGACACGGCGGCCTGGCGGCGCGACACCCCGAACCTGCAGTACGCCCTGCAGATGGCCGAGGGCACCCGGGTCAGCGCCGCCCTCGACCTGCCCGGCATCGACCGGATCCTGGCGGCGGAGTTCGCCCACCTCGCCCAGGCCGGCGGCTTCGGTTTCGGCTCCGGCTGGGTGTCGCTGCTGCAGGCGCAGGCGAGTCTGCTGCGGGGACAGACCGAGGAGGCCCTGCACGCCGCGGAGCAGGCCTGCGCGGCCCTCGCCCCGGCCCGGGTCTACGACGGCAGCGCCCACTTCGCCCGCGCCCACGTGGCGGCCCTGCGCGGCGAGAGCCGGACCGCCGCCGAGTCCCTGGCCACCGCCGAGTCGGTCACGGGCACCGCCCTCGGCCGCTACTACCCGTGGCAGGAGCAGGCCCGGGCGTGGACGCTGGCGTGCCAAGGCGAGCTGGCCGCGGCCGTACGCGTCCTGCAGCGTGCCGCGGCCCGGCTGCGGGCCGACGGCCTGCACGCCCACGAGCTGCTCGCCCTCTACGACCTGGTCCGGCTCGGAGAGCCGCAGCTGGCCGCGTCCCGGCTCGCGGAGCTGGCGCCGGTGGTCGGCGGCCGGGCCACCGCCCTGGTGATCCGGCACGCCGAGGCCGCCGCGACCGGGGCGGCCGAGGAGCTGTTCGCGGTGGCCCGCGAGTTCGCCGTGCTGGGCTACCTGGTGTTCGCGGCGGAGACGGCGGCCGGCGCGGTCCGGATCTTCCGCACCGCCCGGGATCCGCGGGCGCTGGCCGCGAGCACCCTGATGGCCGACGTGCTGAGCCGCTGCGGCACCCTGCGGACCCCGGCGCTGCTGGCGATCCAGCCCACGCTGACGGTCCGGGAGCGCCAGGTGGCCGAGCTGGCCGCCGAGGGCGTCCGCAGCCGGGAGATCGCCGACCGGCTCTACCTGTCGCCACGCACCGTGGAAAATCATCTCCAGCGCGTCTACACCAAGCTGGGCGTGAACGGCCGGGTCGAGCTGGCTCCGGCGCTCCGTTTGCTCCCCCGCTAGGCCTCCGTCTGCCGCCGCCGAGAAAGCACGCCTAAGGTGGATCAGTGACCGACTTCGCTCCCGCGCTGCTGACCGACCAGTACGAGCTGACCATGGTCAGTGCCGCCCTCAAGGACGGGACGGCCAACCGCCGTAGCGTCTTCGAGGTGTTCGCCCGGCGGCTGCCGACCGGGCGGCGCTACGGCGTGGCCGCCGGGCAGGGCCGGCTGATGGAGCTGATCCGCGACTTCCGCTTCGCGCCGGAGGACATCGACTTCCTGCGCCGGTCCGGGATCGTCGACGAGGCCACCGCGGGCTGGCTCACGGACTACCACTTCACCGGCGACATCGACGGGTATGCCGAGGGTGAGCTGTTCTTCCCGGGCTCCCCGATCCTCACGGTCTCCGGCCGCTTCGCCGAGTGCGTGGTGCTGGAGACGCTGATCCTGTCGGTGCTCAACCACGACTGCGCGATCGCGGCGGGTGCGGCCCGGATGGTCACCGCCGCCCGCGGCCGGCCGATCATCGAGATGGGCTCCCGCCGCACCCATGAGGAGGCCGCCGTGGCCGCGGCCCGCGCGGCCTACCTGGCCGGCTTCGCCTCCACGTCGAATCTCGCGGCCGGCGGCCGCTACGGCATCCCCACCACGGGCACGTCGGCGCACGCGTTCACGCTGCTGCACGACGACGAGCCGGCCGCGTTCGCCTCGCAGGTGGCGGCGCTGGGCAAGAACACGACGCTGCTGGTGGACACGTACGACATCGCCCAGGGCATCCGCAACGCGATCTCCGTGGCCGGACCGGGCCTGCGCGCGGTCCGCATCGACTCGGGCGACCTGTCGGTGCTGGCCCAGCACTCCCGCGAGTTGCTCGACTCGCTCGGCGCCACCGAGACGAAGATCATCGTCTCCGGCGACATGGACGAATACTCTATCGCGACGCTGGCGGCGGAACCGGTCGACATGTACGGCGCGGGCACGGCGGTGGTGACCGGCTCCGGCGCGCCGACGGCCGGGCTGGTCTACAAGCTGGTCGAGGTCGAAGGCCGGGCCGTGGTGAAGCGCTCGGAGAACAAGGCGACGGTCGGCGGGCGCAAGACCGCCATCCGGCGGCACAAGCCCACGGGAACGGCCACCGAGGAGATCGTCGTGTCGCAGGGCGTCCCGGACCACCGCACCAACGACCGGCTGCTGCAGCGCTCCTTCGTGGTGGGCGGCGAGGTCGCACCGCTGCCGGCCCTGACCGATTCCCGCGACCACCTGCGCCAGTGCCTGATCTCGATCCCGTGGGAGGGCCTGAAGCTCTCCGCCGGGGATCCGGCGATCCCGGTAACCGTCGTCCCGACCGCCTGAGAGGGTTTTCACCATATGTCGCGCGCGCTCATCATCGTCGACGTCCAGAACGACTTCTGCGAGGGCGGCTCCCTGGCCGTGCAAGGCGGGGCGGGAGTGGCCGCGGGGATCTCGGCGGCCCTGAAGTCGGGCACCTGGGACCACGTCGTCGCGACGAAGGACTACCACGTGGACCCGGGGGTGCACTTCAGCGCGCACCCGGACTTCGTGGACACCTGGCCGCCGCACTGCGTGGTGGGCACGGACGGGGCGTCCTTCCACCCGGCGCTGGAGACCGCGCGGGTCGAGGCGGTGTTCCACAAGGGTGCGCACGCCGCGGCGTATTCGGGCTTCGAGGGACACACCACCGATGGCGAAGGGCTGGCGGACTGGCTCCGGGCCCGCTCGGTGACCGAGGTCGAGGTGGTGGGCATCGCCACGGACCATTGCGTACGGGCCACGGCGCTGGACGCTCAGCGGGCCGGCTTCGCCACCACGGTGCTGTTGGAGCTGACCGCCGGGGTGGCCGCGGCCACCACGGACGCGGCGCTGGCGCAGTTCGGGGAGGCCTCGGTGGCCACGACCGGCAGCCCGGTGGTCCTGCCCGGCCCCGCGTGACCTAGGTCTAACCGGCTTGGGGATGTCACACCCCTGCTGGAGACTGACCGGCGGAGGTTAGGACCGCAATGACACTCACGCCTTACCGGGAAACGCTCGCCCTGCGCGGGATCCGCTCGCTGCTCCTCATGGCGACGCTGGCCCGCATCCCGATCACGGCCGGCACGGTCACCCTGACGCTGCACGTGACCCTCGATCTACACCTCGGCTATGGCGCCGCGGGCCTGGTCGGTGCGGCCTTCACCGTCGGCAGCTCGATCGGCGCGCCGGTCCTGGGCCGGATCACCGACCGCAAGGGCCTGCGCCCGGTGCTGGTGCTGACCACGCTGGCCGAGCTGACGTTCTGGACGACGGCCCAGGCCATGCCGTACTGGGCGCTGCTGATCGCGGCGCTGCTGGGCGGCTTCCTGACGCTGCCGGCGTTCTCGGTCGCCCGGCAGTCGATCGCGGCGCTGGCGCCCGAGTCCCATCGGCTGCCGGCCTTCGCCCTGGATTCGATCACCACGGAGCTGTCCTTCATGGCGGGCCCGGCGCTGGGTGTGCTGATCAGCACCACCGCGGGCCCCCGGGTGGCGATGCTCGCGGTCGGCGGCGGCATCCTGCTGTCCGGCATCGGCCTGTACCTGCTGAACCCACCGATCCGAGGCAAGCACGAAACCCCGATCTCGGCCGGCGAGCGGGTGCCCCGCAACACGTGGCTGAAGCCCCGCCTGGTGGCCGTCCTGGCGATCAGCAGCGCCGCGACCCTCGTCCTGAGCGGCACGGACGTGGCCGTGGTGGCGGTGTTGCAAAATTCCGGCGAGGTCGAGTGGACCGGGGCGGTGCTCGGCCTGTGGGCGGCATACTCGCTGCTGGGCGGCTTCTCCTACGGCACGGTGAAGCGGGGCCTGCCCCCGCTGGTTCTGTTCGCCCCGATGGCCCTGCTCACGATCCCGGTCGGCCTCGCCGGCGGCCACTGGTGGCTGCTCGCGCTCCTGCTGCTGCCGGCGGGAGCGCTCTGCGCCCCGACGATCACCGCCACGGCGGACGCGGTGAGCAGGCTCACCCCCGCCTCGGCGCGAGGTGAGGCGATGGGCCTGCACAACTCGTCACTGACGGTGGGCGTGGCGCTGGGCGCACCGCTGGCCGGGGTGGTGATGGACACCTGGTCGCCGGCCTGGGGCTTCACGGCCGTGGGTGGCGTGGGCCTGGTGGTGGCCGCGCTGGCCCTCCCGGCCGAGCTACGCCGGCGCCGCGAGCAGCCGGCGGACGAGGCCACGGACCCGGCGGACGAGTCTGCCGACCCCCTCGCCTCGGGCGCCGCCGGCCCGGCGGTCGAGCTCCCCAGCCCGGAGGCCACAGCCCCGACACACTGACGGCAGGAAGCCGACCGCCCGGCTAGCCCAAGATCGCGGCACGCGCGACGCGCGGCACGGCGTGCGGGCATGCCGCAGGACCACCTCCGGCCGGGCCCTCACCGGCAGACCGTGAACGCGATGACTCGCCCACCGCGTGGTCAGTGACGCAGGTCCCAGGTCCCGACCACCCACCATCGGACCGATCTTGTGTCGCACCGGTGCCCGATCGGTGCGAGATCCTCGCCGGCTCACCAACGCTTCATCGACGGACGGAATGGGGTGTTTTGAGGGGCTAGGTGCCGGAGTGTGAGACGGAACGTTCACCCCGTGGTACGCAACGCCCGGTATCCGGGAACAAGGTCCGCGCGCCCGACGCCGGTGCCCGCGTGTGGACCACCCGTCTCGCGGAGGAAACGGTTCCGAGCAGATAGACCGAACCGGCCCGCTCCCTGGCGGGGGCGGGCCGGTTTTGTGCTTCGGTCAGTGCTTGCCGCGGTCTTCCTGGTAGGTCGCGCCGCCGTCCGACTCCGCGGTCAGCGGCCGGGCGCCGCCCTCCGGTGGGCCGGCGAGCGACTGGGCGCCCGCCGCGAGCTCCGGGAACTTGGCGTCGAAGGCCGGGCGCTCCGAGCGGATGCGCGGCATCCGGTCGAAGTTGCGCAGCGGCGGCGGGCTGGAGGTCGCCCACTCCAGCGAGTTGCCCGCGCCCCACGGGTCGTCGACCGTCACCAACTGGCCGACCTTGTACGACTTCCACACGTTGTAGAGGAACGGCAGCGTGGACGCGCCCAGCACGAACGAGCCGATGGTCGAGAACGTGTTCAGGAAGGTGAAGCCGTCGCTCGGCAGGTAGTCCGCATAGCGCCGGGGCATGCCCTCCGCGCCCAGCCAGTGCTGCACGAGGAACGTCGCGTGGAAGCCCAGGAAGGTCAGCCAGAAGTGGATCTTCCCGAGCCGGTCGTCGAGCATTCGGCCGAACATCTTCGGGAACCAGAAGTAGATGCCCGAGAACACCGCGAACACGATCGTGCCGAACAGCACGTAGTGGAAGTGCGCGATGACGAAGTATGAGTCCGAGACGTGGAAGTCGATCGGCGGGGCCGCGAGCAGCACGCCGGACAGGCCACCGAAGAGGAACGTCACGAGGAAGCCGATCGCGAACAGCATCGGCGTCTCGAAGCTGATCTGGCCGCGCCACATCGTGCCGATCCAGACGAAGAACTTCATGCCGGTCGGGACCGCGATGAGGAAGCTCAGGAAGCTGAAGAACGGCAGCAACACCTGGCCGGTGACGAACATGTGGTGCGCCCACACGCTCATCGACAGCGCCGCGATCAGCAGGGTCGCGCCGACCAGGCCCTTGTAGCCGAAGACCGGCTTGCGGCTGAAGACCGGGATGACCTCGGTGATGATGCCGAAGAACGGCAGCGCGACGATGTAGACCTCGGGGTGGCCGAAGAACCAGAACAGATGCTGCCAGAGCATCGGGCCGCCGGTTTCGACGTCGAAGACGTGCGCGCCGAGCACCCGGTCGGCGGCCAGCGCGAACAGCGCGGCGGCCAGGAACGGA
>NZ_QHHV01000300.1:0-9068 GCF_003947245.1 Actinoplanes sp. ATCC 53533
CACCCACCAGAATGTCGATGATCAGCCGCTCGTCACGGACGGTCTCGAGGTAGTCGTCGAAGCCGATCGTCTGTGAGGCACAGACGACCTCGACCTGCGGCCACCGTCGTCGACACGTTGCCCACGCCCGCCGCTGGTCATGGGGCCGGCATACCAGCATCACCGTCTGGGGTTCAATGCCGGCAGCGGCCAGCACTTCACGCGACAGGGTGATGTTGAGTCCGGTGTTGGTCGCGGCAGGTTCGAGCAGAATGGCGGACTCGGGCACTCCCGCGGCTATCGCTTCGTCGCGGAACCGGGCCGCTTCGCCGTCGGGGAACTGTTCGGGATGGATCGAGTTGGCGCCGCCGGTAAACACCAGAAGCGGAAACCAGTCGGCGTGATACAGATCTGCCGCGTGCCGGGCGACACCGATGTCGTGGCTGCCCAGACCGATGGCAGCCTCGCAGCGGCGAAGCGGTTGCCGTAGTTGGTGGTAGCGCCACAGCCGGGAAGCCGCAGACCATTGGGCGTCGCTGATGCTGCCGGTACGGGACTGCAACCGTCCTCCTCGGGATCGTCGCGGATCCGCTACCACTAACACGGGGGGGAGGCTAGGCTGCCGCCGGGCGGAACTGGCGGCCGGTGTGGTGCGGGCGCGGGTGAGCACATCGGGAGCCAGACAGCGGCGACCTTCGAGCACGTCGCCCCGCTGGTTGCGCGCCCACCATCAGGCGGCGCCCGGCGTCGTTCTCGTCCTCGCAGGTCAGGTCATGGCGTGCGGTGCCCTGTGGTTCGTTGCTGGACAGCGGCATGCCGCCCGGTCAGGAACACGCTCCCGAACGCGGGCAGGTAGCCCTGGCTGGGCATATCCGCCCAACCGCGAGCACGGCCCGCAGCGAGGGCTGTGGGCGCCGGCGTCGATCAGCGGCAGGCCAGCGAGGCTGGGACGCGCTGCAGCCAGCGGGCGGTCCGAGGCAGGAATCGGGTCCGGCGGAGGCGTAGCCTAGACGGGCTGTTCTGGCTCCCTCCCCACGGATCGGTTGTTGTGGATCAATATCTGATTGGATCACGTGCCAGTAACCTCGCAAAGGCCCAGGTTCGCGAGTACCTAGGGCCGCTGAGGGAGCGTTTTCCGGCGATCACGTTTACCCACAGGGTGATCTTGGAAGGCGGAGACAAGGATCGCCGGTCGCTGCTGTCGGACGTGTCAGCGGCAAGCGGCGGCTCCGCCTTCAGCACCGAGCAGGAAGCCGCGCTGGTTCGTGGGGACGTGGATGTGGTGATCCATTCCCTCAAGGACCTGCCGACGGCCAATCCCGAGGGACTGATCCTGCTTCCGCCGCCGCGGCGTGGTGAAGTCGCTGACGCGCTGTGCGGCTCCACCCTTTCGGATCTACGGAAGGGGGCGCGGGTCGGGACCGGGGCGCCGCGGCGTGTGGCTCAACTCCTCGCTGTACGTCCGGACCTTGAGGTCGTGCCGATTCGCGGGAACGTGCCTCCGCGCCTCAAAAAGATCGAGACAGACGGGCTCGACGCAGTGGTCCTCGCGGTTGCCGGGCTGCGCCGGCTCGGCCTCGACGATGCGATCGGCGAGGTTCTGTCGCTCGACCAGTTCCCGCCGAGCCCCGGCCAGGGAGCACTCGGAATCCAGGTTCGCGCCGACAACGAACCGATCCAGCCGATTCTCGCCACGGTCGGCGATGCCGACACAGACGCGCAGGTCCGCGCGGAACGCGCGTTCCTGGCCCGGCTACATGGCGGATGCAGCGTTCCGGTCGGTGCGTACGCCGAAACCCTGCCCGGTGGTCGGCTGCGTTTGTTCGGGCAGGTCACTGCACTGGACGGGGCCCGGCAGATCGCCGCCGACACGCTGGGCACGGCGGCGGAACCGGAACAGGTTGGCTCAGCCCTGGCCGACGAGTTGATCAGCCGGGGTGCGCAGGACATCCTCGATGCGATCCGCGGTGTCGCAGAGGTCCGGTGAGCCTAGGCGCGATCTCGATCGCGGCGTAGGTGACCATCGCGGTGGCGCCACCTCGTTTGAGCTTGGTGAACAGCTCAATCAAGAGTTGGACGTCGCGGCTGCCGGTTGTTGGGTCGCACGGGGCGAGGGTGGTGTATTCGCCCGAGAACGGGAAGATTGGCGCGAGGTCAGGTCCTGCTGGTCGGGCACGCGCGTACGGAATCCTGCTGCAGTCCGGTGGCCATCTTGAGCCGACCGACGCGACGCTGATAGGCGCGGCAGTGCGCGAGCTTGTGGAGGAGACCGGCATCGATCCCGACGCGGTGGTTCCCGCGTCTCAGGGGCCCGTCTATGTCGAGTACGGCAGGTTTCCGGCTCGACCGCAGAAGGGCGAGCCGGAACACTTCTACCTCGACATCGGGTATGCGTTCACGACGGCAGCCGGGGACGTGGGATGCCTCCAGGAGTCGGAGGTAACGAGTGCCGCTCGGTACCCGCTGGACGAGGCTGAGCGCCTTGTGGGGCGGCGCATCGCGCGGGTGTCTCGTGCGCGGGCTCGGACGGGGTGATCCGGATCCGCTGCTGGTCCCCGGTCAATACGAGAGTGCAGCGGGCGCCGGCACCCCGGCGACCTCGGTATCGGCTGCAAAGCGGCCCGGGCCCGCGCAACCCTGCCGTCATCCTCGTGCCGTAAATGACCGATCAGCACGGGTCCTCGGGTTTCGGGGTCGCACCGGACGCCCGTGTGAGAACCGGCGGCCCGCCTGCCCATCCAGCCCTTGTCCGGTCCAGGCCAAGGTCACATCAGGTTCTACGTAGCGCCAGCGAGGGCCCGGGCGGAGGCGGTGGGCGGTGCGGCCCGGATCATTGAACTCGGCCGAACGACTTGCGTCGTTTGGTGTGGTCAACCTTCGCAGCTCTAAGCCAACATCGACCTGTAGCCAGCCGTCCACGATCCATGCCCTGAGTGACGTCGCGCCGGGCACCAGAGAGGGTGAGCCAATGGGCACCGCTGAGTTCGACCGGTTGCGGGAGCAGTTCGAGGCCCTGCTGAACGAGAATCCGACGTACCGGGCGATGAAGCCGGTCGACATGAGCTGGCTGGTCGGGTACCTGCGGGTGGATCCGGACACGGGCATCGCGCCGGGCATCGACGTTGTCACCGCTGAGGGAGTCCGCCCGATGGTGTGGCTACCGAAGTGGCGCTACATCGTGGCCCGGTTCGACGGTCCCGGGCACACCTGGGGTATCGACTTCGACCCTGCCGAATGGGTGGTCATCCGGCCTGGACACTACGTCGGGCCGCCTATTGTCGACGGCTACCTGGTGACCAGTCCGGCCGTCTTCGGCGCCGACGTCCCGGCGCCGCCCGGCCGGGTGGACGCGCCGGGCACCGACGGCGTCGGCCCGGCCCTGGACGGCGAGGACGGACCGACCCGCTGGATGTTGCTGGACGGCTACGCGTACCACATCAGCAATGCCGACACGGGTGGCTTCCACGTGCGCGAAGTCCACCCGGAGACCCGCGTCGGGGACGATCTCGACCCCGACGCGGCCCGATGAGCGGTGGCCGACGACAGGGCGCCCCGGGGCCTCTGACCTGCACCTGGGGCGCAAGGAGGCCGGCGGCTTCCTTGCACCGGGCCGACTGGGCTCGAACTGTCCGTAGCCGTGATCGCGGTGAACACGAGTAACGAACGCCAGGCCCGGCCGCCCGATCGCGCCACGGCAAAGCGTGGCGTTTCGGTGACGGTCGGGCAGCGACCTCCGCCGACGGTGCCGAGTCCACGCCTGGTTAGCGGGCGTTGTCCGCCACCGCCTTCTCGACGGCTGCAAGCAGCGCCGGAACCTGACCGGCGGGGACGCCGCCGCCCTGGGCGAGGTCGGCGTTGCCACCGCCCCGGCCGGACAGTGCACCCTTGACCAGATCGGCCGCGGACAGCCCGCGGCTTTTCCCGGCGCCGTTGATCGCTACGGTCAGCGACGCCTTGCCGTTGGCCCGGGACGCGACCGCGACCACCGCGGGACGTCCGGGGTCGACCTCGGAACGGATCGCCTGGGCCAACGCCCGCACGTCACCGCCGCCCGCGTCTGCCTCGGCACCGATGTACGCAATTCCGCGCAGATCCTTGGCCTGGGCGGCGAGCGCCGCCGCCCCGCCGAGGGTTTTTTGGGCCCGCAGCTTCCCGAGTTCCTTCTCCGCGTCGCGCAGCGCCGTGACGGTCTGCTCGACCCGGTCGGCGACCTGGTCGCCGGGCACCCGGAACAGCTCGGCCAGCCGAGTGACCAGCAGGTGTTCCTTGGCCAGGAAGCCGAACGCGTCGATGCCGACCAGCGCCTCGACCCGGCGTACACCGGAACCGATCGACGACTCGTTGAGGATCTTCACCAGGCCGAGCTGACCGGAGCGGGCCACGTGGGTGCCGCCGCAGAGTTCACGCGCGTAGTCGCCGACCTCAACCACGCGGACCTCGTCGCCGTACTTCTCTCCGAACAGCGCCATCGCGCCGAGCCGGCGCGCCTCCTCCTGGGAGGTGATGAACGCGTGCACTTCGAGGTCTCGCAGCAGCACCTCGTTGACCTGCTGCTCGACGTCGTGCAGCACCGTGGGCGAGACGGCCCCCGGGATGTTGAAGTCGAACCGCAGCCGGCCCGGCGCGTTCAGCGAACCCGCCTGGGTTGCCGACTCGCCGAGGAAACGCCGCATCGTCTGGTGGATCAGGTGGGTCGCGGTGTGCGACCGCGAGATCGCCCTGCGCCGGGTCACGTCGATCTCGGCCAGGCCGGTCTCGCCGACCCGTACCTCGCCGTGCAGCACCCGTGCCTTGTGCACGATCAGCCCGGGAAGGGGCCGTTGCACGTCGACGACCTCGACCTGGCCGCCACCCACGTTGATCACGCCGGTGTCGGCCTGCTGGCCGCCGCCCTCCGCGTAGAACGGGGTGGTGTCGAGGACCAACTCGACGAAGTCACCCTCGCCGGCCACATCGAGCCGCCCGCCGTCGCCGATCAGCGCCCGCACCCGCGACTCGCGGGAGACCTCCGAATATCCGGTGAACTCGACCGGGCCACCCGCGTCCAGCACCGCGCGGTACCCGGACAGGTCGGCGTGGCCGGTCTTGCGCGCCTGCGTGTCCGCCTTCGCGCGGGACCGCTGGTCGGCCATGAGCCGCCGGAAGCCGTCCTGGTCGACCGCCAGGCCGTGCTCCTGGGCGATCTCCAGGGTCAGGTCGATCGGGAAGCCGTACGTGTCGTGCAGTTGGAACGCCTGCGGGCCGGACAGCTGCCGGCCGCCCGACTTTCTGGTGTCGGTGATCGCCGTGTCCAGGATCGTGGTGCCAGCCTTCAGCGTCGCCAGGAACGTGTCCTCCTCGGCGTAGGCGTACTCCGCGATGCGGCCGAACTCCGTGGCTAGGTCGGGGTAGGACGGCGCCATGCAGTCGCGCGCGATCGGCAGCAGCTCGGGGAACGTCGCACCCTGCCAGCCGAGCAGCCGGATCGACCGGATCGCCCGGCGCATGATGCGGCGCAGCACGTAGCCGCGGCCCTCGTTGCTCGGGACGATGCCGTCGCCGATGAGCATCAGCGCGGTGCGGACGTGGTCGGCGATCACCCGCAGGCGTACGTCGTCGGGGTGCGACTGGTTGGCTGCGTGCCCCGAGTGGGCCCCGTAGGTCTTGCCGGTCATCTCGGCCGCCCGAGCCAGGATCGGGCGCACCTCGTCGATCTCGTACAGGTTGTCGACGCCCTGCAGGATCGACGCGATCCGCTCGAGTCCCATGCCGGTGTCGATGTTCCTGGCCGGCAACTCGTCGACGATCGTGAAGTTCTCCTTCGACGTCACGTCGGTGATCTCGTACCGCATGAAGACGAGGTTCCAGAACTCCAGGTAGCGGTCCTCGTCGACCTCGGGGCCGCCGTCCGGGCCGTATTCGGGGCCGCGGTCGTAGAACAGCTCGGAGCAGGTGCCGCCGGGGCCGGGGACGCCCATGTGCCACCAGTTGTCTTTCTTGCCGCGGCGCACGATGTGCTGGGCCGGCACGCCGATCTTGCGCCACATCGCGAACGCCTCGTCGTCGTCCAGGTAGACCGTCGGCCAGATCCGCGACGGATCCAGGCCGAAGCCGCCCTGGTCGACCGGGTTGGTGGACAGCTCCCAGGCCAGGTCGATGGCGCCCTGCTTGAAGTAGTCGCCGAAGGAGAAGTTGCCGTTCATCTGGAAGAAGGTGCCGTGCCGGCTGGTCTTGCCGACCTCGTCGATGTCCGGCGTCCGCACGCATTTCTGCACGGCCACGGCCCGCTGCCACGGCGGGGATTGCTGACCGGTCAGATACGCGACGAACGGCATCATGCCGGCTGCCACGAAGAGCAGATTCGGATCGTCGTACGCCGGCAGGGGCGCCGAGGCCACGATGGTGTGACCGTTGTTCTCAAAGTGCGTCAGAAAACGACGCTTGATCTCCCCGGTAAGCATGGGTAGGCGACTCCAGAATCAACCCGATCAGGTGATCGGTGGAAGTCTGCGCGAACGACAGCGCCGCGCTTCACCTGCGATGAGGCGCCGGCACAGATGGATCGACTCGCCGGGCAGCGTTCAGGTCAGGCGCGCGCAGCCACCGGACCGGGCATCCACCCGGCGCGGCTAGCTCGCCGTCCAACGCAGAACGTCATCGCCTTGCCTTCCCAACCTGGGAGCGTTCCCGGGTGTAGCAGCCGCGGACACGGCCGTCCGGGAATGCTACCAAGGCGACTATGGTCATTTCGCGGAGAATCGGCTGATCGACAAACAGCGGCGGCGGACGGCTCCCGCATGGAGTACACGAAGCCGATTCGCTACTACATCGACTCTGGGGGGACGGCGAGGCGACGTCGTGCTGCCCGCCGAACCCGGGAATCTGAAAGGGCTACCTGACCGATGCGCATTGACTGGACCGCGCTGCCCGAGGCCGTCACCCAAGCGGTGACCGACCGGGCCGGCGGTTCTCACATCGTCCCTGCCACGACCGGTGACCACGCGGAGATAGCCGCGACCGTCTCCGGGGCGAACGGGAAGGTGTTCGTCAAGGCGGCCCATACCGATTTCGGTGTCCGGTCACTGCGCTTCGAGCTGCGGGTGAGTGAGGCCGTCGGCGGGTCTCACTCGCCCGCGGTCGAGTGGCATTTCGAGGCGGCTGGCTGGCTGGTGGTGGGCTTCGAGCACTGCGAAGGCCCGCACGCCGATCTGTCGCCGGGGAGCCCCGATCTGGATCTTCTCGGTGAGGCGCTGACGGTGCTCGGTGAGACACCGGCGCCCGAGGTATCGTTGTTCGGTCCGAATGCGCGGCTCGGGTTCGCGCATCCGGCGATGGACGGCGACACGCTCGTTCATACCGATCTCGGCCCGGCCAACCTGATCGTGAGCGCGGGCGGCCTGCGGATCGTCGACTGGGCGTTTGCGGCCAAGGCCGCGCCGTGGGTTGAGCTGGCCATGCTCACCCCGTGGCTGATCAGCGCCGGGCACACCCCGGAACAGGCCGAACGGTGGCTAGGGCGGCACCCGGTGTGGGGGCTGACCGATCCAGAGGTCTTGGACTACTTCGCGACGATGAACGCGCAGAAGTGGGCGTCGAAGTCGGTGGGATCGACCGCGGCGTGGATGCACGACCTCGCGGCCTGGACGTCTCGATGGGCGGCCTATCGGTGCCGATCCGGCAAGAGCGACTGACGGACGAACTCTCAAGGAGGGTGCGATCCGACCGGTCAGCCTCCGCTACCTAGTAACGCGCGAAGATCAACGCCTACCCGGTCTGCGAGTGCTGTGCCGTCGCGGGAGGTCCACCGGTACGTCGCGCCTACGGCGTCCGGGCTCGGGGCGGTCGGCGGGATCATGAAGGTCGCGGTGGTGACGGTGATCAGCCACTGGTGGGCGGCGGGCCGTGGCCAGACCAGCACCGGGTTGCCCGGTGTGACGCCGGAGCGCCGCAGTCCTTGGCCGGGCCGGCCGGCCCAGAACGTGTCGGTGACGGCCAGTCCGGCGTATACGAGCAACCAGCGCCCGAAGTCTTCGACGTCGGGGTCTTGGCACAGCCACAGGGTGTAGGTGCCGGCCAGGACGGTGCGGTCGGCGCTCCACCACCAGCATCGAGCCTCGGGGTCGATCTGCTGGGCGCCGTCGCGGCGAAGGCCCGACAAGACGGCCTCCAGTGAATCCAGGAGATCGTCGTACCCGCTGCGCAGGACACGCCCGGCGTCATCGCGCCAGGACAGATCACGTTCGGGGTAGATCCGCCACTGGCCGACCCGGTCCGGGACCTGCATACGCAGGTGCGCGTGCAGAACGCCGACCACGCTGGGGATGCCCTGATCGTCGCGACGCCGATGCTCCTCGCGCGGCACCCGCACCAGCCACGAGTAGTAGGGCACCCCATCGACGGCGTCGTCATCGCAGCATTGGACGAACACACACCCGAGCGAGCCGGCCATCCGCGTCACCGCCGGAGCTGTGCGCTCACCCACGCCGGGCGCGGTAAGTTCACCCGGATCCTGGACCTCCAGGTTCCATACAACCCAGTCCAGCTCGTCGAGTTCCTCGGCGGTCATCACACCATTGTGACGGTCGGCACGGTCGTCGTGTTCATCAGCGGGTCGGCCCGCGCCAACGACCTCCGTGCGGGTAGGAACAGCAGGGGGTGCGTTTCAATTCGAGTGACTCTCGATGTTGGTCAGGCCGCGAGGTCGTATGGGTCCTGGTTTCGGCTGGTGTGGATGCGTTCGTGTTCTTGCTGGACAGTAAACTTCCAGTAGGCTTCGAAGGCGCCGTTGGTGATCACGGCCGTCTGCTCGTCACGGAAGACGGTAAGGTCAGCCACGTGGATACTTCCGTTCCGGAAGAGGCGCCCGGCGATCGGTCGGCCCGGGCCGACGCCATGTCTGAGGCCCGAAACACGGCAATGCGCGGCTCCGTCTATGTTGCAAACAGGGTTCTCGACTCGATCACCGAACCTGCCGTCGAGTGGCTCGGCGCCGCTCGCTCCGTGCTGGATCGACTCACAGAGAGGCCGTGCAGCGAGCGTCTCTGGAGAGCATTCGAGGAAGAGGCGCAACGTCTGCACAGCGCGGCTCTGCAGGGGTTTGCGGGCAGCGT
>NZ_QHHV01000301.1:0-8335 GCF_003947245.1 Actinoplanes sp. ATCC 53533
GGTGCGCGCCGAGCCCCGGCTGCGCGAGATGACGCTGGTCATGGTCACGACCGAGAGCGAGCAGAGCCAGATCGTCCGGGCGCTGGCCGCGGGCGCCCACGAATACGTGATCAAGCCCTTCACCGAGGGCGCAATGATCGAAAAGCTGGCCCTGCTGGGCCTCGTCCCGACCGGAGCGAACTCATGAGCGAACCTGTGGTGACTGAGGGAGACCTCGCCGAGATGGCGGAACAGGTGTGGGTCTCGTATCTCGATCCCGAGGGGATCAGCCCGCTAGTGCCACACGGCGACGTGAAGCAGGTGTCGGAGGTGCACTCGACGGTGTCCATCACCGGGAGCTGGCACGGCCACCTCGTCTTCGCCTCCTCGCAGAACGCCGCCCGGAAGGCCGCCGCGGCGTTCCTCGCCATGGAGCCCGACGAGGTCGGCCAGGAGGACATCTCGGACGTCCTCGGTGAGCTGGCGAACATCGTCGGCGGCAACGTCAAGGCGATGCTCCCGGCCGGCTGCTTCCTGTCGTTGCCGACGGTGGTGCTGGCGCCGGACACGGCTTCGTACTACCCGGCGGCCGAGCGGATCAGCGGCCTGTACGGCATCTGGGACGGCGAGCCGGTGTCCATCTCGATGTGGCAGAGCGTGAAGGCGGAGGCCAGCGCATGAAGATCCTGATCGCGGACGACAGCCGGGTGATGCGGCAGATCGTCACCCGGACCCTCCGCCAGGCGGGTTTCGGGGATCACGACCTGGTCGAGGCCGCCGACGGGCAGCAGGCATTCGACAACGCGGTCGCCGAGAAGCCGGACCTGGTGATCTCGGACTGGAACATGCCGGAGATGACCGGCATCGAGGTCCTCCGCAAGCTGCGGGCGGCCGGCAACGAGGTGAAGTTCGGCTTCGTGACGTCGGAGTGCACGCCCGAGATGCAGCAGGCGGCCGAGGCCGCCGGTTCGGCGTTCTTCATCGTCAAGCCCTTCACAGCGGAACGTTTCGACGAGGTCTTCTCTCCTATTTTGGGATGATATAGCTATGTCTGACACCTCGGTTATCCCCGTCGCTCTCACCATTCGCAATCTCTTCGAGGATCTGCTCGGCCGGGATGTCACCGTCTCGCCGGGCGACCCGATGACCGCGGCCGACCTGCCCACCGGCGTGTTCGCCGTCTACACCGACACGTCGCAGCAGCTCTACGCGGTCCTCGGCATGCAGCTGGCACTGGCGGCCAACGCGGGCGCCGCCCTGGGTCTGCTCCCGGCCGGTGCCGCGGAAGACAGCATCGAGGAGAAGAAGCTCTTCCCGAACCTGGCCGAGAACGTCTTCGAGCTCTGCAACGTGCTGACCAGCCTGCTCAACCGCGAGGGCGCCCCGCACGTGAAGCTGTACCAGGTGATCTATCCGGGCATGGATCTCCCCAACGACGCCAGGGCCCACCTGCTGGCCCTGGGCAAGCGCCTGGACCTGATGGTCGAGGTGGCCCGCTATGGCAAGGGGAAGTTCTCCCTATCGCTGGCCTAGGCTCGGATCGAGGCGGTGCGGCGGTCCTGCGTCCGCCGCCGCCCGCTGCGGCAGCACCGCCGCCGGCACGTAGGCCAGGTCCCGCCTGGGGCGCAGGCGCCCCGCGGCCAGGCTCAGTCCGCGACGAGCCGGCGTGAGCCGTTGCGGAGCGGCCGTCCAGCCGTAGCGCAGCAGCTGGGCCGGGGCCGGGCGGACCGTGCCGGACAGCTCGTAGCCCGCGGCCGCGAGCCGCGAGCCGAGCGCCGCCTCGCAGAGCGCGATCTCCTCCGGGCTCAGGCGGGTCTGCCAGCTCTGCACCCGCTGGGTCGTCACCGGGGCGTGGGTCAGCGCGTGCCAGGTCTTGAACGAGGGCACCGCGACCCCGGCCACCGCGGACGGCTCCGCCATCGCCGGGTCGTAGTCCTCGCCCAGGTAGGCGCACATGGCGGCGAGCCGGCCGTGCGGATCGGCCACCAGATCCTCGTAGCGCACCTCGTGCCACTGGTGCGGCCCGAGGCGCCGGGCGGCCCGGCGGGCGTCGTCGACGGCCCGCGCCCAGGCCGCCACGGTGGCGTAGATGTCCAGGCGGTGCCAGGACATCTCCTTGAGCGAGGCCACGCAGTCCCGGCCGTCGCGGACGATGTTGATGAACTGCGCGTCCGGGAAGAGCCGCAGCAGGACGTCGATGTTGTGCAGGTACGCCGGCCGCTTGTCACCCCAGCGCGGCTTGCCGAAGCGGGCCGCGTACCGCTGGAAGACCGTGCCCAGCACGGAGCCGAGCGTGCCGGGCCCGGCCGCGATCCGCTCGACGACGTCGTCGGCGTCGAGGCCGAGGTCGCAGAACCGGGATTCCTTGCGATCGACGATCCGGCGGGCGAGCGCACGCCGGTTGGCCGCCACCGTCAGGTCGCCGAAATCCCGGCGCTCCTGGTACGCGGCCAGCACGAACCGGGTCTCCGGCGGAATCGCGATGCGGGCGTGGGCGTGCAGCATGAGCTGCAGCATCGTGGTGCCCGAACGCGGGCAACCGACAACGATGATCGGGCGATCAGCGGGCATGTTCCCCTCCGGTGGGCAGTCGAGCACCGGAAGTAACATATGCCATCAAAACGGATTTATTAACCAAGTGTCAAGGCGTGTCACCCGACCGATCAGGAGTGCCCCGGTTCGGTCTCCGCCGGCGCGCCGGGCGACGGCTTCGTCGGCGTGCCCGGCTCCTCCGTCCTGCCGTAGCCGGCCGTGACGAAGCGCAGAGCGGCGAGCAGGACCGCGGCGATCGGCACGGCGATGAGGAAGCGGATCAGCACCTGGGTGATGTCGACCTCGTCGGTGACGTAGCGGTACAGCGCCGGTGCGCTCATCAACAGCGCGAACAGCAGGACGGAGGGCCGGATCACGGGCTACCTGCCCCGGGCCGGCCGCCGGGGGAGAGCGGCCATCGGCACCACGTCCGCGGCGATCCGGGCGCAGAGCATCGCGGCCCAGGCGTGCGGGGTGGCGGGCTTGCCGTCCAGCGTGACGATCGGCAGGTCCAGACCCAGCACCGTGGCCGGGTCCGCGGTGATGTCGACGCTGTGCACGACCAGCGCCTCCACTTCACCGAGGGTCCGCAGGTGGCGTGCCGTGTCGGCGGTCTTGCGGGTCGCGTCCACGACCGCCCAGACCGCGGTCGCGCCCAGCGCGTCGCACATGTCGCTGACCCAGATCGGATCCGTGGCGCCGACCGTCGCGTCGACCACCACGATCCAGGCGTGGTCGGCGTTCTGCAGCCGCTCCGCCTTGCTCGCGGCGGCCGGCGGGTCGCCGAGCACCCGCGAGGAGTGCATGCCGGTGCCGGCCGCGGTGGGCCCGCCCAGCATCAGGTGCGCCTGGTCGATCCCGGCCTGCTCGCAGAGCTTCCGGCCGATCGGCAGGGCGTGGTCCAGGTCCCCGCAGAGCACCAGGATCTCGCCGGGCGCGTCCGGCACGGGCGGCGCAGAGGGCCGCGACGCCAGCACGCTGAGCACCCCGGCGTAGGTGTCCCCGCCGACGATCTGCGCGGCCATCGCCTCCGGCAGGCCCACCTTCATCAGGTTCTGCTGCACCGGATCGGCGTGCGTCGGCCGCAATATGGCCGGCGGCTGCTCCAGTGTTGCCGGCCCGTGTGTCGTCGCGTGCACGGTCGGGGCAGCCGCCGCGGGCACTCCCAGCCCGAGCCCGGCCAGCGTCTCGGCCAGCCCGGTGCCGGCCGGCGCGGGCGAGGTCGGCACCAGCCCGTACGCCGCGGCGGGCGTGCGGGGCGGCGCCGGATTCTGCGCGGCCCGGTTCGCCGCGGCGTTCGTCGGGAACGCCGGCCCGTCGCCCACGCCGAGGCCGCCCATGAGCTCGGCGAGCGACGGTACGGGCGGCTGCGGCTGCGAGCGGGTAGCCGAGCCGCCGCCGTTGACCGGTGAGCCGGTGGCCTGCGCCGGGCGGAACGGTCGGACGGACGGGCCCTCCGGCCGTTCCGGCTCGGTGGCCTTGGGCCGCGGGCCCGGCCGCACCCACGGGTTGCTGTCGGCCTTGTCCAGACCGGCCATCAGCTCCGCGAAGGCGGCGCCGGGGTCGGCCGCGGCCCGGCCGGCGGCGCCCGGGCCGCCGGCATCGAAACCGGGCCGGCCCACCGCGGCTTCCGCGTCACCCATCCCGGCGCCCCGGCCGGTCAGCCGGTCGACCGTGGCCGGGTTGTCGTCCGGCGCGATCCGGTCGCGTGACTCGGCTCGGGCCAGCAACTGTTCCAGTGTCTGCGGCGGCTCCTCGGCCGCCGGCTGCCGTCGTGGCACGTCACCGCGTGCACCGGCATTGCGTTCATCGGAGTCCGGGACCTCGACCGACAGCTCGTAGTGCTGCTTGGCGAAGAAACCGCCGAAGCCACCGCTACGGACCTTGTCGGCCGAGATGATCCGGACTGAGGAGCCGTACTCGTCGCGCACCTGCGCCAGCAACGGCTCGATGGCCGGCCCCTCAAGCAGCACCCGCGTAGGCACCGTTCACCACCCCCATGGTCTCGATCTGTGCGGTGGAACCAGAGATCTCGGAATAGGACAGCACCTGCACCCGGCGGGAACCCGCGCGCAGGAGACGCATCAGTGGCAGCCGTAGCTGCGGTGAGCAGGCCAGCACCGGGGTGATGCCCTGCTGTTCGGCGGCCTCGACGAGCCGGCCGGCCTCGGTGACCATGGCCTCGGCGCGCATGCCGTCGATCGCCATGAAGGCGCCGGTCTCGCTCGGCCGCAGCGACTCGAGCAGGTTCTGCTCCAGCATCGGCTCGAGCGTGATGACGGTGAGCCGGCCGCCGGCCGCGTACTGGGCGGCGATGGCCGGGCCCAGCGCGGCGCGGGCGGTTTCGACCAGGCCGTCGTGGTCGACGGAGACCTTGGCGCGCAGCGACAGCGACTCGAAGATCCGGACCAGGTCGCGGATCGGCACGCCCTCGTCGAGCAGCGCCTGCAGCACCCGCTGGATCTGGCCGAGGCTGAGCAGCGTCGGGGTCAGCTCCTCGACCACGACGGGGTGGCTGCGCTTGACCATCTCGGTGAGCGACCGCACGTCCTCGCGGCCGAGCAGGCGGCTGGCGTTGTTGCGGACGATCTCGGCGAGGTGGGTGATGATCACCGAGGCCCGGTCGACGACGGTCGCGCCGGAGAGCTCCGCCTGGTAGTGCAGCTCGGCCGGAACCCACTTGCCGGCCAGGCCGAAGACTGGCTCGACGCCGGCCCGGCCGGGCAGCGCCTGGAGCCCGTCGCCGATCGCCAGCACGGTGCCGGGCGGTGCCTGGCCGCTGCCGGCGTCGACGCCGCTGATCCGGATCGCGTACGAGGACAGCGGCAGGTCGAGGTCGTCGCGGGTGCGCACCGGCGGCATGACCATGCCCAGTTCCAGAGCCATCTTGCGGCGCAGTGCCCGGACCCGGTCCAACAGGTCGCCGCCGTTGGTGTCGACCAGGTCGACCAGGTCGGGGGAAAGTGCCAGTTCCAGCGGGTCGACGCGCATCTCGCCGAGCAACTGCTCGGGTGAGTCCGGCGTGGGCCGTTCGACCTCGGCCACCGGCACACCTTCGCCCTCCGGCACCGGGTCCTTGATCCGCTGGGCGATCAGCAGCACCGTCGCGCCGATCAGCAGGAACGGGAGCTTGGGCAGCCCGGGGATCACGCAGAGCCCGAGCGCGGCGCCCCCGGCGATGCGCATGGCCAGCTTGTTCTGGCTGAGCTGGGCGGTGACGCTGCTGCCCATGTCGCCGGTGGTCGCCGAGCGGGTGGTGATCAGACCGGTGGCGACCGAGAGCAGCAGGGCGGGGATCTGCGAGACCAGGCCGTCGCCGATGGTCAGCAGGCTGTAGTGGTTCATCGCGTCCGCGGGCGACATGCCCTCCTGGAGCATGCCGATCGCGAATCCGCCGACCAGGTTGATGACGGTGATGATGATGGCGGCGATGGCGTCGCCCTTGACGAACTTGGAGCCGCCGTCCATCGCGCCGTAGAAGTCGGCCTCGGCGGAGACGTCGGCGCGGCGCTGCTTCGCCTCGGCCTCGTCGATCAGGCCGGCGTTGAGGTCGGCGTCGATGGCCATCTGCTTGCCGGGCATCGCGTCGAGGGTGAAGCGGGCGCCCACCTCGGCGACCCGCTCGGCGCCCTTGGTGACCACCACGATCTGCACGATGATCAGGATCATGAAGATCACCAGGCCGATGACCAGGGATCCACCGACCACGAAGCTGCCGAACGCGTGGATGACCTTGCCCGCGTCGCCGTCGCGCAGCACCAGCCGGGTGGCACTGATGTTGAGCGCCAGCCGGAAGAGGGTGGCGACCAGGAGCAGTGCCGGGAAGACCGAGAAGTCGAGCGGGCGCTGGACGAACATGGCGACCAGCAGGATCAGCAGCGCGCCGGTGATGTTGAGCGCGATGAGCAGGTCGAGCAGGAAGGTCGGCAGCGGCACGACCATCATGACGATGATGCCGATGACCCCGAGGGGCACGGCGAGCTTACTGAGGTTGCGGTCCTTCACAGCACCCCCTCCACTTGCTGATACTCCCGCAGTGGGGCGCGTGATGTGAGTAAATCTCCCAGATTGTGGCTATGCTCCCTAAGCGGGTGCCGGGGTCGGGTTCGGGTTGCGATGGACACCGGCGGCGGAGCCCTTCGACTTGAGGCTCATCACGAACGCCAGCACCTTGGCCACCGTGCCGTAGAACTCGGCCGGGATCTCCATCCCCACCTCCACGCTCTTCTCCAGCGCCCGGGCCAGCGGCACGTCCTGCACCATCGGGATCCGATGCTCGGTGGCCAGCTCGCGGATCTTCTGGGCCAGCGAGCCCCGCCCCTTCGCGATCACCCGCGGGGCGCCCTTCTCCGGGTCGTACCGCAGGGCGACGGCGACATGGGTCGGGTTGACCAGCACCACGTCGGCCGTCGGCACGTCGGCCATCTGCCGGTTGCGGGCCATGGCCATCTGCCGGGCCCGGATCTGACCCTTGACGTGCGGGTCACCCTCGGTGTTCTTGTGCTCCTGCTTGACCTCTTCCTTGCTCATCCGCAGCTGCTTGTTGGTGCGCTTGCGGACCACGAAGTAGTCGGCGGCGGCCATCACGATCCCGGCGGCCGCCGCCGCCCGGATCAGCGACAGCGCGGCGTCGTTGATCACGCCGAGCAGCGAGCCGATCTGCAGCTGACCGGCGGTCATCAGCAGCGGCACGATGTCCTTCATCGTCATGTACAGCACCGCGCCCAGCACGCCCGTCTTGATCAGGGCCTTGGTGCCCTCCCACAGCGACTGCGGGCCGAACATCTTCTTGATGCCCGGCAGCGGGTTGAGCCGTTTGAACTTCGGGATGAACAGCTTGCTGGCGACCCGGATGCCGCCCTGGGCGCCGGCCGCCGCGATGCCCACGGCCATCATCGTCAGGGCCAGCGGCAGCACGGCCCAGGCCGCACTCATCAGGCCGTCCTGGAGGATGCCGAGCGCGATCTGCGGATCCGGGTCGGCGATGACGTCCGGGATCTTCGCCATCAGCTCGCGGGTGTGCGCCATCGTCGAGCTCAGCGTGCGCGGGAGCACCACGCTGGCGGCCAGCATGCCGAACCAGGCGCCGACGTCCTGGCTGCGGCCGATCTGGCCTTCCTGCTTGGCCTTCTTGAGCTTCTGGGCGGTGGGCTGTTCGGTCTTCTCGCCGGACACGGATCACCCCCCGCTCAGCCGGACGACCGCGATCACGGCCTTGTCGATCAGCCCGTCCAGGGCCCGCGGCAGCACCGCGATCGAGGTCCCGGACAGCGTCAGGAGCAGGAAGATCTTCGCCGGGAAGCCGAGCTGGAACGCGTTCAGCGCCGGGGCCACCCGGTTGAGCAGGCCGAACGCCACGTCGGTGAGAAACAGCACGGCGATCAGCGGGCCGGCGATCTGCACCGAGGCGACGACCATCTCACCGATCCCACGGGTGAGCAGCCTGCTGAACGTCTCCATCGAGAAGGTCGCGTCCAGCGGCAACGTCCGGTACGACTGCAGGAACCCGCGCAATATCAGTTGGTGGCCCTCGCTGGCGAACAGCAGAGTCGCCGCGATCAGGTTGTAGAAGCGCCCGAAGACCGAGCTCTGGTTCTGCGAGAGCGGGTCGTACGCGGTGGCCAGGGTGAAGCCGCCGAAGACGTCCAGCAGGTCACCGGCCGCCTGCACCGCGGCGAAGAAGAGGTAGGTGATGAAGCCCAGCGCCGCGCCGATGAAGACCTGCATGATCGCGCTGACGATGAGCGCCGAGGTCTGCAGCGAGGGCACGGACGCGGTCAGGTGTGGCGCCATCGGCAGGGCCAGCCCGATCGAGAGCAGCACC